>JAISJX010000428.1 GCA_031261145.1 Tannerella sp. | reverse complement strand
CGGGACACGGAAAGCCTTGAATTGCACTGATTCGATTTTTTTCTCTTGATAGTCTCTTGCTAACATCCCTAATTTAATGATGTCGTCGCTTAATGTGTTTGGAAGTTTATACATGACTGTTTAAAATGAATAATTAAAATTTAATACAACATCTGATTAACTGAAAACACCCGATAAATATTGTTTTGTCAGTTCGTGTTGCGGGTTATTGAATAATTCTTCTGCCGATCCGGTTTCAATGATTTTTCCCAGATAGATAAACACGACATAATCAGCGATTCTCAACGCCTGTCGCAAGGTATGGGTAACCAAAATAATACCGTATTTCTCTTTGAGTTTTAGAAATAAATCTTCAATATGGCGGCTCGAAATGGGATCTAATGCCGAAGTAGCCTCATCACCCAAAATAAATTGCGGCTCTATAGCCAGGCCCCTGGCTAAGCACAAACGTTGCTGTTGTCCGATCGACAGGCTGGAAGCGGGCGAATGTAAACGGTCTTTCACTTCCTCCCAGAGACCGGCGGCACGCAAATTGGATTCAACAATCTGCACCAGCAGTTTTTTCTTCCGAATCCCGTGTATTTTGCATCCGAAACTGATGTTATCGAAAATAGACATCGGCAGCGGCGTCGGGCGTTGTGACAGCAAGCCTAATTTCTTCCGCACGTGGGTAATTTCTGTTTTTTTACCATAAATATCTTCCCCGTCCACCACAATCTGACCTTCGACATTTACATTCTCATTATCGTCAATCAAGCGGTTGATGGTTTTCAACAACGTCGATTTCCCACAACCGGAAGGGCCTATGATACAAGTGATTTTATTGTCCGGAATTTCCAGATTCACATCTTTCAAGATATGATTATTACTTATACTGACATTCAGATTGCTGATTTTAATGCTGTTCTTCGACTTTGGAACTAACTCTGATAACAAACTGCTCTCATCCGATTGGATGAAAGGAGGAGTGATATGATAATTAAATATACTACGTAAAAGAGGTGCTGCACCCATAATTTAGTTATAAAATATTTCGCGGCAAAAATAGTACTAATCTACTTCTAAAAAAATACCACATTTATGGTATATTTGGGCGCCGACAATGACAATGCATCCTCTTTGAATGATCGAATAATCATAGAATGGAAATCAAGTTGTAGGGTTAATATTCAGCCATTTTTCGAGATCATACCGGACGATGCTAATTATTAAAGACAACCGAAAGCCCCATTTTCATGACCATCGGATTCATCGGATAATGCGGCATGGAGAAATATTCCGGGTGGCTAACAATCACACTTCCAACATTATACCATTCTATAAAGAAACGAGTCTGTTTCAGATGGAAATTGACGTACGCATTCATCAGCGGATAATTACCTGTTTTCAGTTTGTCCTGAAGCTGAAACTGTTGAGTGGCAGGTTCGTAATACGGGGAGAAATAAGAAGTATGGTAGCGTACGTCCGTACCCATCTGAATACTCAGTACTTTGGCAAACTTAAACATCACGTACAGATTGCTGTAGGCGCTCAACTTGGGCAAAGGCAACACACTTTCTTCACTACTCAACTGATAAGCCAATTCGTTCTCCCATCCGAAAGATTTAGTGCGGAAGTTTTGTCGCAGCCGGCCCGTAACGACTTGCAGGTTTTTTCCGTACTGTGCAGGCTGACCGTTAGTATCAAAATAAACATAATTTTGAATGCTCTCTAACCCCACGGAAAATTGCGTGCGGGTTTGTTCCACCGTCACGATTCCTTCGGCGGAAATCCGTTGTATTTTATTCAAATCCCTGTTATCCCACCAGAAGTAGCGGCTATGGTTGTATCGCTGGTAAAATGCAGGCGTTACATTATAGATATGCCCTTTAGCCTGGATGGAAGCGTCTTTTCCGAGCAGGCGAAAGCGCGTTTGGACGTCTCCGGTCAGGCGAAATTCACCGATATCATCGTTACCGGCTATACAAAATTCACCACGCGCCTGATAGGTCAGGACATTCCCGCGGCGTTTGGACAATTCCCCGCCGATATACGTCGAAAATTCGCTGCGCCCCACGTCATCAATCAGTGAATCGGTCTGCAACGTGAAATTCCGGTTCTCTATACGGACAAATGCCGCCAATCCGAATTTCGCCCAGTCCTGAAAACCCTCCCGCATGGATAGCGCCACCGTATTCGCCATTTTCCAACCCTGCGTATAATCATTTAAAATTGAATCGGTTTTCCCAAAACGATCCGTATAACACGTATCAATCGCACGCGAAGGGTCTGTTGAGATAAACCGCCTGCGATTATCCTCATATTCAAACGTATGTATGATGCTGGAAACGGGGACAAAAACCTCGTCGGCATGAATATCTTCATCCTCTTCTTCAACGACCGGTTGTTTCTTTTGATCGGGTGGCTGTTTACCCTGATTCAACTTTTCATTTTCTATTTCTTCCTCTTTGGCTGCTTTTTGCAACTCATTTTCTCTCGTCTCTTCTTTTTGTTTTTTCTTTTCCTGTTCCTGTTCGGTCATTTCGCGATAGAATCCGAGATTGTAGTGATGCGTCAGGAAAATATCTTTTCCGCGCACACGGTTCCAGACCGATTCAAAACGAGTGGGAAACGAACGGGTATCGACTTGCCGCTTCCCGCTTGAGAAATCGTCGGGATGGGTCACGTAGCGGTCGTTTGTCAAACCGCCGTTTTCACTATTGACGAAATTGAAATTACGAACATGGGCGTAGGCTTCGTAACGGTCTGAACGGTAACTCCCAAAAAACCGGTAGCTCAACAGTTTATTTCCGTTTGAGTTGTAATGTCCCCGGCTGTAGATATATTCAAAATCTCCGCCCACATTGATTTTCTTCCCCGAATTGCCGGTCATCAATACTTTAAACTGCTCCTCGCGGTTGGTGGAGCCTCCGGCTTTTGTATATAAAACATTGCTGTAAGGCAGTTTGGTGTCGTAGAAATAAGCGTTTTCGGGAGTGATAATATAATAGTCGTAAGGGTCGGCAAAGATAAAATCCCGTTCTTCTTTTCGCTCGGAGAAGATACGGGTCTGCGACGGCGAGCCGATGTTACCCGTATAGGCGATGCCAAGGCTCCGGGCTTCGACAAAAGTCCGGTTGGCCGCATTGATACGGTCGGTGTCTATCGGAGCAAGATAGCGTTCGCCCAACGCCGTCAGGTGATACGCATTGATACGCTGTTCGCTCACCGTGTCCTGATCCGCCACGAGCAAGCTACTGTCCGTCAGGTGCGCAGCATTCTGGCTCGACAACGAGAAACCGCCTCGCTGACCGCCGCCTCCCCTCTCCGAACGATTCTGTGCTGTCGCCGTTATGGAGAGGGCCGCTATAATGAGTCCTATGTAGAATCTTTGCTTCATTGTGGGACAAAGATATAACAAAAAGGGCATTTCCGCAGAGAAATACCCCATTTTTGTTTTTTTTACAGCATTCTTATACTTTTTGGATAATTTCCATACCTTTCCTGATGGCCGCTTCATTCGCAGGAATCAGGCTATGATGCCGTTCGGGAAGCGTCTTCCGCAAACCGCGTATCACGCTTTCGAGTTCAACCATCGGAGCGACTTTCAATATTCCGCCCAATACGATCATATTGAACGTCTTTTGCATGTTCAGTTCCGTCGCCGCATCCATGGCGTCAATCCGGTAAATGTGAATATCCGTGCGCTCTATCGGCTTATGAATGCCGTATCCATCGTAAATCAGTATCCCGCCTTTCTTCACTTTCGATTCGAACTTATCCATAGACGGCTGATTCAAAATAATGGCTATATCATATTCATTCAAGATGGGCGAACTAATCCGTTCGTCGCTCAGTATCACCGTGACATTCGCCGTCCCGCCACGTTGCTCCGGCCCGTAAGACGGCATCCATGTCACCTCTTTCTCTTCCATCAATCCGGCATACGCAAGGATTTTCCCCATTGAGAGCACTCCCTGTCCGCCAAATCCTGCTATAATAATTTCCTGTTTCATATATTCGTTACGAGCTATAAGCTACGAGTTTAAATTATCAATTATTTTTCAGGTCGCCCAACGGATAAAACGGAAACATATTTTCTTTCATCCACTGATTGGCCTTCTCCGGCGTCATCTTCCAACCGGAAGCGCATGCCGAAACAAACTCTACGACAGACGTTCCCTTTCCCGCCATTGCATTTTCAAAAGCCAGCCGCAGCATTCGTTTCGATTTCCGGACTGCCGCCGCTGTTTCTACGCTTTGCCTTGTCACCAAGCATGTTCCTTCGAGCAACGCCAGCATATCCGATATTTTCAGCGGATAACCGTTCAACGCCACATCGCGCCCGTAAGGACACGTCGAGGTCGGCATACCCACCAAGGTTGTCGGAGCCATTTGTCCGCCCGTCATCCCATAAATAGCGTTGTTCACGAATATAATCACGATATTCTCGCCCCGGTTTGCCGCATGAATCGTTTCCGCCGTACCAATGGCGGCAAGGTCGCCGTCTCCCTGATACGTGAAGACCATCCGGTCGGGGTTCAACCGTTTTATCGCTGTCGCTACCGCCGGAGCGCGCCCGTGAGCCGCTTCTACCCAGTCTATATCCAGATAATTATATGCAAAAACGGCGCATCCTACCGGCGATATGCCGACGGTCTTGTTTTCAAGCCCCATTTCTGTTGTCACTTCCGCAATCAGCTTATGGATAACTCCGTGACTGCAACCGGGACAATAGTGCATAGCATTGTCATTCATCAATACGGGTTTACCGTACACTAAATTTTCCGGTTTGATTAGTTCATTTTCTTCCATCATTCGATATATTTTATGCAAAAAACCTCAAGATATATTGTACACTTCGCAATAAGACCGCTGCGCCTCCGCAAATCCAGAATGGCAGCCTGTTATCCACTGTAAAAAAACAGATTACCGTTGCAATCGCCAAAAGCATAAAGAGCAGCGTCAGCAATTCATCAAACCGTCCTCCCCGCTTCATTGCAGTTTTTCTTTTACGGCATGGACGATTTCATCGGGCGTAAACACGATTCCTCCCAAACGGCCGAAATGTTCCACTTTGATCTTCCCGTTTACAACGAGGCGCACATCTTCCACCATCTGACCGGCATTCAGCTCTACCGACAATATGCCTTTCACCTTGTCAGCATAAGCCGCCACAATTGCCTTCGGGAACGGCCATAACGTAATCGGACGAAGCAATCCTAATTTAAGCCCCTGTCCCCTTGCTATTTCAATGGCTTTCTGGCAGATACGCGCCGACGAGCCGAAAGCAATCAACAGATATTCCGCATCCTCACACATATATTCTTCATACCGTACTTCATTTTCTTCGATGACGCGGTATTTTGCCTGGAAACGGATATTTTTTTCTTCCATGATGACGGGGTCTAACTCCAGCGAAGTGATGATATTAGGCTTGCGGTTAGACAGCCTTCCCCGTGCAGCCCACGGAGATTCTTTCTCTATCTCCTCTTCCGTCTTGCGAACGCGGTAAGGCGGCAACGCCACCTTTTCCATCAATTGACCCAACATCCCATCCGCCAAGATAATAGCCGGATTAGAATATTTGAATGCCAAATCAAACCCTAACGCCACAAAATCAGCCATTTCCTGCACAGACGACGGCGCTAACGCAATCAACCGGTAATCTCCGTGACCACCGCCTTTGACGGTCTGGAAATAGTCCGCCTGGCTCGGTTGAATCGTCCCTAATCCCGGCCCGCCGCGCATCACATTGACTATCAGGCAAGGCAGGTCTGCTCCGGCAAGATACGATATGCCCTCCTGTTTCAGGCTGATGCCCGGACTGGACGACGATGTCATCACCCGTTTGCCCGTTCCGGCGCCGCCATACACCATATTAATGGCCGCAACTTCGCTCTCCGCCTGAAGAACAACCATTCCGGTCGTTTCCCAAGGTTTTTCAGCCATCAACGTTTCTAATATTTCCGATTGGGGCGTAATGGGATACCCGAAATATCCGTCCACACCATAACGAATCGCTGCATGAGCAATCGCTTCGTTCCCTTTCATTAGTTTTATATCTTCCATATATTTTTTTTGGATTGTAGATAGTTAATTACAAAGAATCAAACACCGTGATTCCATCTTTTCCACCGGCAGATACCCCCCGCGGTCATCCGACTTTCACTTTATAAATCGTCAGACATCCATCCGGACACACCACCCCGCAATTTGCACAGCCGATACATCCATCCGGCTGTTTCATATAGACATAATGATAGCCTTTGTCATTGACTTCACGCTGATACAATTCCAGTACATCGGATGGGCAAGCAACCACACACAGGTTGCAACCTTTGCATCTCTCCGTATTAACTACCACTGTTCCTTTTACTTTCGCCATAGTACAACTATTTTTTTCTATAAGGCGACAAAGGTACAAAAAAAATAGGATATGAACAGAAGAAAGAAAAGGAATTTTGACATTTTAAAAAAAAGGAGTAAGTTTGACTGCTTCGTGTGCCCCCGTCATTGCGAACCTTAGCGAAGCAATCCAGTAAAAAACACTGTTTGTTCCTTATTATATAATGTAAAAACATTGTCAGGAACTGGATTGCTTCACTCCGTTCG
>JAISJX010000110.1 GCA_031261145.1 Tannerella sp. | reverse complement strand
AACATTTTAAAAATCAGTATTTCTATGATCGTATTTGTTCTTGCTGTTTTTTCAGCAGAAGGACAAACAAAGCAACAACAAGTCCCTGCCGAACTGATGGGACACCGTTATTTAACATTCAACACCGTTATCCGCGTCAATCAGATTGAAGTTGCGCGGGATAAAAACGAAGGTGTTGATGAGCGCAACGAGCATACTCCTGAACGGGTGATTGCTTTTCGCAAAGCTGTGGAAGCCGGTTTTCCGGGCGCAAGAATCACGTGGTCATTCAGTTGGCTGGCCTTGCATGACACCACGGCTAATTACCGGAAAATACGTGAATTAGTGGCCGGCTATCATCATCTGTATGGAGATGATGTAACGTTTATCCCCGGCGCCTATTTTGCCAATGCGTATAATACCACCGAACAGGTGAATAAAGACCTGCACGAAGGATTGGCAAAAGTCAGCGAAATGGTCGGCAACGGCTTCCGCCCCAAGAGTATAGTAGCCGGATTCCTGTCGGCAAAGAACCAGCAGTATCTGGCCGAAAAAGAAGGCATTCATGTATGTCAGGGGAATATCTGGAGCCAGTTTGCGATAGACAATCAGGATGGAGACGGCGCTGTATGCTACCCCTTTTACCCCTCAACCGAGCATTTTTGTAAACCGGCGCAAGGTAAGGACGATTTTATTGATTGTGTGAACCTTGACGGATGGACGATCGATTTCCTGGCCGGCCGCCGAAACGGATATGAAGACGGGTTTAACAGTCGTCTGGGCGTTGGCCCGATTGAAACGATTATGACTTATGGGAAATTACTTGGGCTGACGGAAATGATGCATACCACCGCCATTCATTTCGATAAGGGCTTTGATTTGAACGGTTTTGCATGGGTCACGGATTGTTGGGAAGCGTGTCTCCCGGAATCTACCTATCCGGGTATCACCGACTGGCTGTCGGAGATAAAAAGACGCTGGCCGGATGTGGTATTAATCACACAGGGTGAGTTCGGGCTGTTGTGGCGTGAACATTATAAGGACAACAGTTTCAACTATCGTTTTGAAGAACAAGGCTCCGGCATCGGCGGTTCGGATTATAATAAAAAAATACGCTGGTTTATGAACAAAGATTTCCGGTTAGCGCTGTTGAAAAACTGGCAAACCAATCGTCCCGAACAAGTCATTGATTTTACGCGATATGATGTGAAAGCGCAAGAGCCGCAGGAGATGACCCGTAAATGGAGTTTGCTGGGCAAAATCAATCAGAAACAAACCCGCCCGCAGGATAAACCGGTTCTCCTCAAAGAACTGCCGGAGGAAGAGAAGGGAATCATACGGAAAGCGTATCCATACCTTGCCCCATAACGCCATAAGCGTAATGTCTCACTACATTGTGGTTAAAAAACTGGGGTCGGGTTAAGGATAGACCGTTAGGTCTCACCAGCAAAACCCTTATTAAACAAGAAAAGCCGCTTAAACAGCGGCTTTCAGGGCGGAAAGATAGGGATTCGAACCCCAGGAACCTCTCAGTTCAACGGTTTTCAAGACCGCCGCAATCGACCACTCTGCCATCTTTCCTTATTCCTCATTCTCTGAAAAAAATTGCTTTTTCTCTAAAGTGTTGCAAAAGTACGGCATTTTTTCGTTCTCACAAAATTTTCAATAACTTTTCTACTGCCTGACGAAGATTTTTGAAAAAAAACGTCTCATTTCAAACCGCCATTGAGCAACCTCATCAAATACTGCCCATACGGATTTTTAATCATGGTTTCCGCATCTTTTTTCAACTGAGCGTCGTCAATCCAACCTTGCCGGTACGCAATTTCTTCCAGACAGGCAATCTTCAGTCCCTGCCGCTGTTCGATCACCTCGACAAACGTTGAAGCCTCTGAAAGCGAAGCATGTGTACCCGTATCCAACCATGCAAATCCACGTCCCAACAATTGGACTTTCAAACTCTCCTCTTCCAGGAAAATCTGATTTACAGTCGATATTTCCAGCTCCCCGCGAGCGGAAGGCTTGATAGTCTGCGCTACATCCACCACCTTGTTCGGATAGAAATAAAGCCCGACCACCGCATAATTCGATTTCGGATTCGCCGGTTTCTCCTCCACGCTCAGCGCATTTCCCTGTTCGTCAAATGCTACAACGCCATAGCGTTCGGGATCATTCACAAAATAACCGAAGATGGTCGCTTTTTGTTCCCGTTCCACATTCAAAACGGCTTCTTTTAACATGCTCGTGAAGCTCTGTCCATAAAAAATATTATCGCCCAAAACCAGACACACGTCATCATCGCCGATAAAATCTGCGCCAATGATAAACGCCTGCGCCAAACCATCGGGCGAGGGCTGTTCCGCATATTCAAAACGAACACCCAGCTCCGAACCGTCGCCCAGTAACTTCCGAAAACCGGGCAAGTCGTATGGCGTCGAAATAATTAAAATCTCGCGGATATCCGCCAACATCAACACCGATATCGGATAATAAATCATCGGTTTATCATAAATGGGTATCATCTGTTTGGATATCCCTTTGGTAATCGGATACAAGCGGGTGCCTGACCCGCCGGCTAATACTATTCCTTTCATCTTTTTTTACCTCCTTATTCGTACTTGTATTGCATTTTCAATCGGTCGTTCACTCACAAAAACCAAATAACCGCCACCACCTGCGCCGCTCATTTTCCATCCATAGACGTCCGGTTTATACTTATCCAACACTTCCTGTATTCCCTCAGAAACCATATTCGGAAACATCGCTGTCTGCGCCTCGAAACTGTCTGACGAAGCTTTGCCCCAAGCCTCAACATCCTTTGAAAGAATGGCTTGCCAACAATCATCCGCTGCCTTGCTCAAACGACTTACGTTCTCCCCGGTCACTCGTGTGTTTGCCAGCACATCATACGTCGCAAGTCTCGGAAACAGAGGCACTAACCAAATCCGTTCTTCCATCCATGCCAGCAAATCCGAATCATCTTCCGACTCGATGGACTCCGGCCAATAATCGCCGCGGTAATACAAACGGTTCAGACCCGGCAAGACAATCCCCAACGAATCCTGCGAACCGCTGACATACTTCGTCCCCGGCGGATTTTCAAAGCAAAACAACGTCCTTGCCAACTTTTCCCTATCACCTTCCGGAATATCCGTATGCCACAATTCAATCGCTTTTTTGCGCGAACTTGTGGACATCCCGCTACGGTCATTAAACTCATAGTCAGGTTCTATACTAACCGTTAGCACCGCCCCCGGAGCATATTTACTGACAAAAGGCTGGTCTAACCAGCCGCCCGCCAAGTCAAGCCGGTACGGAATCCGGCATTCCTGACGCAGGGCTGTGGTCGAACGTGCAGGCAGGTTTCCATGCGGAATACGCTTGCTCACCACATATTCTATCCCTAATTCTTTGCATAACCGCTCTTTCACCGGACTATGCCCGTCGCTGTTTACAAAGAAAATATCGGGTCTGAGCACGTTGATTTCCTCCACAAAATCCAACACGCCACTGCCCCGGTTAATCCACGCATCTTTCACGACTTTAAGCGCTTTCACCATATACAGACGTTCCTCGTCCGTATTGATGGTTTTCCGCGCCTTCAACTCGCAAATCGTTTTATCCGAGCCAATTCCTACATATAAATCACCATAACCCGCCGCTTCTTCAAAAAAAGCGACGTGTCCGCTATGCAGCATATCATAACATCCACTGACAAAAACTTTCTTCATGTTACTATTTTTTCTCTAACAGGAGGCAAATGTATTAAAAATATCTATATTTCTCCCTCTTATAACCGAACTTTCAGATTTATTTTATACTTTAGTGGCGTGAAAGATATTGAATTTGGAAATATTATAAATAAATTATATTTGTAAAAGAATGAAGACAGTAATTGAAGAACGTTGGGGTACGCATCCC
>JAISJX010000462.1 GCA_031261145.1 Tannerella sp. | reverse complement strand
TGATCAATATCACACCGTTGGCTGCCCTGCTGCCATAAATAGCAGTAGAAATGGCATCTTTGAGCACTTCAACGCTCTGTATGTCGCTCACCGGAATATCGGTGTAGGTATCTCTCGGTATTCCATCCACCACATACAATGGCGACTTGCTGAAATTGATAGAACGATAGCCTCTAATAACTATAGAAGGTGTAGATCCTACCGTTGTAATTTCTCCGACATCTACGCCCGCAACTTGTCCTGATAATGCCTGCCCCACGCTGGCAACAGGCCGGGTGATCAATTGTTCGGATTTTACGGAGGCCACTGCACCGGTCAAATGACTCTTGGACATGGTGCCGTATCCGACGACCACCAATTCTTCAAGGGCTTGTAAATCTTCCACTAAATTCACTTTAATGTTGGTTTGATTCCCCACGGCAATCTCCCGTTTCATATACCCGATATAGGAAATGACTAATGTAGCTCCCGGCGATACATCCAAACTGAATTTTCCGTTCGCATCGGTAGCCGTTCCGTTTGAAGCGCCTTTTTCCACCACATTCGCGCCAATAACCGGTTCTCCACCAACATCAACCACCATACCCGAAACAATCTTTGAATCATTGGCGGAGGACAATGCCGGTTCCTGTAGTTTCTTCTTAAAAAGAACAATCATTTTGTTTTGGATGGTAAAATCCGCGGTTGCATCCAAAATGCGGGGTAAAACTTTTTCAACGGGAGTCGCTGTGAACGTTTCCGTGATCGACTTGTTCTCGTTGATGTCGCTTTTCTCATAAATGACTGAAAGCCCTGTTTGTCGTTCAATTTCTTTCAGCACATCCTTCAGTGAAGTTTTTGTAAACTCTTTCGTGATTGTCTGTCCGGAAACAGTCAATCCCAAAAACAATCCCAATAGGAGAAAGGAAAATTTCTTCCTGTAGTGTTTGTGTTTCATTTGAATTAAATTTAGAAATTAGAAATTAGTGAATAAAAACGTTATTCATTTGATATGTATATATTTTTTTTATCGTAACTGAATTTTAAGGGTACAATTTTGGAAATAGCATGAACCAATTCCTCTATTGTTTCTTGGTTATTCAGCGAAATATTGAAGGTGGCATCCACATTCACATTCGGAGCCGTATGAATGAAAACACCATGTTGCCGCGACAAGCGATTTAATAACTCCCTGAGTGTGATTGCTTCGTATTCGATACGGTCGTCAGTCCAGGATAGGTATTGTTGGGCGTTTACCTGCTCTCTTCGGAAAGTTTTCGATGCCACATCGTATTTCATCAATTCGCCGGGTTTCATGGAATATTCTTTATCCTGACATATTAATGTGACGGCGCCTTCCATCAGCGTAGTCGTTATACAAGGTTCATCTTCATACGATGATACATTGAATTTGGTTCCTTTGACCACAATTTCGTAATCGCGGATGGTTACCGTAAAGGGGTTGCCGGATTGTTTGGCCACTTCAAAATAGGCTTCTCCCGTCAATTCCACTTTGCGGTTGGCCGTATTGAACCGATTGGTATAGCTGATTTGCGAACCGGCATTGAGCCAGATGGCCGTTCCGTCGGGCAACATCAGTTTGCTTTTTTCTCCCGGAGGAACTTCAATCGTGAAAAATTCGGCAGGCCGATTCAAGTCCGTTATTGTGTAAATGCCGGCAACACTACCGATAACAAGCAGCGCTACCGCGGCTACCGAAGCGATCTTGCGCCAAATAGGACGGCGACGAATAGCGGTACGTTCGGCAAGCGCTTCTCTGGTTTGTATCCGGTTTTGCAGGATTGCAAATTCACGGGCTATATTTAAATCCGTTTTATCGGACATCATCCATTCTTTCTCCCATCGTTCAAACGTGTTTTTGTTTGCTTCGTCCGATAAGTATTTAAAAAGAAGCGTTTCATCTTTCCGGTCTATCTTTCCTTCAAAATAAAGGATTGCCAAGGAATAAATTTCTTTTTCGTTCATTGCTTTCGTTATACATTTTTTATGACTTATATGATATAACGATTCATTTGCGTTTTACCCAACCTCTTTAATCAGCCATGCAAGAATAATGATGTAGGTATCAATCGGATAACGGTCTTTGAAGTGACGGTCGAAAACCGCTAAGGCTTGGGATATGTGCTTTTCAACGGCCGTCAGGGAGATGTGTAACTGTTCGGCTATTTCTTTGTTTTTCAGATTTTCGAATCGACTCAGAAGAAAGACTTCTTTGCAACGCGGCGGCAATTGGTCTATCACTTGGCGAATTTGTTCCTGTAGCTCATCGTACAGCAGTTTGCGGTCGGGATCGAACGAGAAATCAGCATGATAAAGGCGTTCATCACCTTCGATATTCGCCAAGTATTCGATGCTGTATTGTTGTTCCAAGTGATAATGCTTCAGATAATCTAAACAGGCATTTCTGACCATCGCGAACAATAAAGACGCCTCTGATATGGATTGCAAAGTTTCTCTTTTCTCCCAGAGTTTCATGAAACATTCCTGAATAATGTCGCGAACGGTTTCTTTGTCTTCGATAAACCGGGCGGCATATCCGAGAAGACGCGGATAATAGTTTTTAAACAGAAATTCAAAAGCTTCATGATCGCCTTTTTTTATTTCGTTCAACAATTTTATTTTGCGCTGTTCAGCCATTTATTGTTCGTAATTATTCTGCAAAGATAAACAAATTAATAAACAATGAATAATGAACAATGAAAATATCATCAATTGTTCATTATTCATTGTTTATTAAATAAGCGTGTAACAACATGTCAAAGAACGTATTAATGAGATACATTCTTCTCATCTTAAAATCTTGGTTCAGACATTTACTCAGCAGGCAATACCAAACGGATACCAAAACGATGATCGTTTGTCCCCGGCGCAGTAGTGTAATTTATCCTATCACGAAATGTTGTCCAAAGAGATTGGTGAAACTCTGCAAAACATCCACCACGAAAGATACGATAAGTACCGGATAGTACTGTCGGGTTGGTTTGAGGTTCGACAGTATAGTTTTCAAAATAGTCGCTCGTCCATTCTGAAACGTTACCGGTCATATCATAAATACCTAATTCGTTGGCTTTTTTCAGACCGACCGCCCATGTCGTATTTCCACTGTTTCCCGAATACCAAGCCACTTCATCTATATTGTTGCTGCCGCTATACAGGTAATTTTGACTTAATTGTCCGCCACGAGCGGCATATTCCCATTCGGCATCGGTAGGCAAGCGGTAGTTTTTGCCGGTCTGTGTGTTCAACTCCGCAATAAATGCTATTGCAGTATCGTAAGATACGTTTTGTACAGGGAATTGATTACCAACATGAAAAGTAGATGGATTATTATTTGCACCCATAATGGCTTTCCATTCCGCTTGCGTTACCTCATATTTTCCGATGGAGAAACTGCTTAGCGTTACCGGATGTACAGGTGACTGCCTCCCTGCGTTATAAGTGCCGTTGACGAGCGGCGATCCATCGGGAGCGTTGCCGTCAGAGCCCATATTAAATGTGCCGCCTTCTACAAATACCAACTCAATCAGTTCTGAACTGCTGAAAATGACGGCAATAGTATGCGCTTCTTTTACATCGGTAAATGTATAACTGCCAGCGCTTACGGCGGAAGGATTATCCACGCCGTCCACCAAAACCTGATTGATTTCGTAGTTAATGGCGGGGGTGAAAGTAAAGGTTTGGTCGGCTCCGTAGGGTACCGTAACCGTGCCTTCAGGAGCAATCGTACCGCCTTCACTTGCGGATGCCGTAATAATATTTGTATCATTATCAGTGGAAAATGTTTTTATTTCTCCGTAAGCAATCCCTTTGGCGTTTGTTGCGAATGCCACATAATAGTAAGTGGTGCTGGCTTGCAAATCGCCCAGCAAAACAGAGAATTTGCCTGATTCGTCCATGCCGTTTTGAGACGTCACTTTTATGCCGTCTTCGACAGGATTGGCTCCGGTAGAATAATAAATTCCTATTTCAATAATGGCTGATCCGCCTTCGGAAACCAATTCACCGGCAAGGACAGCGGAGTCAAGAGTGATGTCGCTGCCGGCGCCCGTTGCTACCTGCGGTACGGTGAAATCGGTGATGAACATCCGCTCTTCTCCGTAAGCAGTTCCTTTTTCATTGCTTGCATAAGCCGCGTAATAATAAGTGGTATTCTTCTGCAATCCGTTGAGCGTGAGCGAAAAATTATTGCGCGTACTTATATCAAATTCCGTTTTAACGCCGCTCGTAACGGCATTGGCGCTGGTGGAAATATAAAAGCCCCTGTCGGTAATGGAAGCGCCTCCGGCAACAATTTCGCCGGAGAGGGTGGCTCCCGAGAAGGTGATATTACGGCTGACGCCGGTCGCTACCTGTGGCGCTTCGATAACATCCTCATCTTTGTCGCATCCGGTCAATACTACCATGATTGAGAGTAGTATCATTGAAAAAATATGTTTGTAGTTCATAACAATAAATTTTAATTCATAATTCATAATTCTCAAAGTTTAACACATTCGAAACTCAATGGTGCAAGATTAATCGTTATCCTGTACCTGCCCGCCTGTCCTGCCGGAATCTTCCAACTATAATCGTTCCCTCCGGTATAGAATGCCACATCGGGCAGAAAGGGTGACCCGCTTTGAATCAAGGGTCGCAGTTGCTGTCCTGCCCATGCTCTTTGCGTGAGAAACCGGAACGATGCTTGACCCGTCTCCACAAACTCACCTTCATATACATATTGGTAGGGATGCTCCGTATCAAAAGGAATTTCTATTGCCGCAGCCGGATTCCAGCCCGCCGCCGTAACGGCATCCCCAACCAAATACAATGAATATTTGGGCGCTTGAAAATCGTTCCATTCGCCGAAGAACGTATCTATCGCTGCCGCTTCGGGCATGTAAACCGAACGGTACTTGAAAGCGCCGGGAGATT
>JAISJX010000436.1 GCA_031261145.1 Tannerella sp. | reverse complement strand
GTTCACGATTGAGAAATCGGAAAGTGAATCGGAAAATATGTGGGGTATGGTAATGGAACCTTATTCTTTTACAAACTTCCAATCTAACGGCGCTCAAGGTGACCAGACTACCGCCTTTTCTCGTACAGAAGCCGGTAAGCTATCCTATGTAGGTCGTTTGAATTATAATTATGCCGGCAAATATTTGGCGGAATATTTGATTCGTTCGGATGCCAGTACCAAGTTTGCTCCCGAAAATTATTGGGGAACATTCCATTCTTTCTCGGCAGGTTGGATTGTGTCGGAAGAATCTTGGTTTAAAGAAAATGTGAAATTCATGGATTTCTTCAAGATTCGCGGTTCTTTCGGTCTCTTAGGTCGTGATAATATCAGCGCTTGGGCTTGGTTGATGACTTATGGTAATGAAGCTGTGAAAGGACCTATCTTTGGTAACAACCCGGATCAAGTTGCCGGACCTCACTTCCAAATGCCGGGTACGGTGCCTAATCGTAATGCTCATTGGGATCAGGGCTATAAAAGTAATTTGGGATTGGACCTCAATTTTCTGAATAGCCGCTTGTCGGTAACTCTGGAAGGATATTACGAAATGAATCGTGATGAATTTTTGTCGGTTGGCAGCGCTGATAACTACCCGACTACGATAGGTGCGCCGCCGTCGGCTTACAACTACGGAGCAACAGACAGATTCGGAGTGGAACTTTCGTTGGGTTGGCGTGACAAAATCGGTAAGGATTTCAAATACCACGTAAAACTTAATACAGGTTTGACCGACAATAAGTTAGTAACATATCCATGGCAATCCGAAGCCACTCGTCCATTGGATGCTCCTCAACCTAATCAGCGTACAGACCGTGGTTTGTGGGGTTACGAATGTCTTGGAATGTTCCGAAGCAATCAGGAAATTGCCGAATACTTTCTTGCGAATAATCTCACTACTTATATGGGGAAAACTCAGCAGGATATTCATCCGGGTATGCTGATTTATAACAATGTTCGCGGTTCACAAAAAACTGACGGTACGTATTATGCGCCGGGCGATCCTGACGATCCGAGAGGAAATGTAGTGGATGGTAATGACCGTGTGCTGATATCGAAACGCACAGGTAATCCTTACGGCTTTACTGTTAATTTGGGCGCTGAGTATAAAAGTTTTTCTGTTAGCGCACAATTAGGCGCTAGTTGGGGTAGTTACTCATTGATACAAGGCGCAGCTATTAGTACTAATACCACCACTATGCAATTTACCGGCTTACCTTCGTTCTGGGGAGGCAATATGTATGTTTATGATGATGTCTTGGACGCTCAAGGTCGGGTAATTGCTCCGAGAAACAGAGAGGCGAAATATCCTAACTTGCGTTTCGGCGATAATAGCGCTGCTTCTACTTTCTGGAAAATAAATAATGCTAACGCAGCTCTTCGCAATGTTACAATGGCATACTCCTTACCGAAAGCATGGGTGAAATTCGCGGGTGTAGAAGGTTGCCGGTTAAATGTTACCGGTCAAAATATATTATGTTTCTATAATCCTTATCCGGATAAATTTACAAGCCCTATGTCCAGCTATAACAGCTATCCTCTTTTAAGGAAAATTACTTTGGGTTTAAGTGTTACATTCTAAAAAACAACAATCATGATGAAAGCAATCTATAAAATAATTTCAGGTGTCGCCTGCTTGGTAAGCTCACTTTTGTGGACGGGATGCAGCGATGAATTTTTGGTGGAGAAAACCAATTACGGCAATCTCTCGCCTGATATATACAACGATTATACAGGAGCAAGGATGCGGGTAGAGGATCTCTATCTGAAAATGTTGCCGAGTCCGAGAGTGGCTCTTTCGTATATAAATCCAAGTACCGGAAAAGGTGATCTCTTGTCGCAATCAACAGAGGAATTTAGCGGACTTTCCAATTTTGTACATCCGGATGTTCAAATATCATCTTCAAGTAATCTGACGGACTGGTTCCATGTAGCCAAGTCGGTAAACGGATCTCCCTGGGGGCTGATTCGTAATTGCAATGACATTCTTGAAGGTGTTTCCGGCAGTACATTAGAGGAAGACCAGAAAAAGGATCTCCTTGGGCAAGTTTACTTCTTTCGTGCTTGGCAGTATTATTTATTAGTGAAAACTTATGGGGGAGTACCCATCGTGGATCATGTGCAAGTAACCGATGTGAGTCAAGTGGAAGGAGCGATAGTTCCTCGTGCTACCACAAGGGAATGTCTTGATTTTATTTGCAAGGACTTGGAAACCGCCTCCTCTTTGTTGCCTGAGAATTGGGGCGCTGCTGATTTCGGTCGCATTACCAAAGGAGCAGCTTTAGCCTTGGCAGGTCGTGCTCGCTTGCTTTATGCCAGCCCTCTGTTTAACCGTGCCGATAATACAGATCGTTGGCAAGAAGCTTATGAAGCCAATAAGAACGCTATTGATGCCTTGACGGCAGGTGGTTTCGGTTTGGCTTATCTGGAAGCTCCGGGACTAAATGGAGCGGGTTGGGCAAAGATGTTTGAAGATTATAATAGCAAGGAAGCTGTGTTTGTAACGCTCTTTAACAAAGTTCATGATGATAATGCTGCGTTTGAAATTTATAGAAATAACAATTGGGAACAAAGTGTGCGTCCTACTAATGCGCATGGTGGCGGTGGTATGAGTACGACTGCCATGATGGTAGATTTATTTCCTATGGCCGATGGTAAAAAACCGACTGAAGCAGGAACTTATAACTACGACCAACTAAAGTTTTTTCAAAATCGTGACCCCCGCTTCTACCGTACCTTTGCTTTCCCCGGTATATATTGGCGGTTTGAGGCAAGTAACGACCCTACTACGCTGGGTGTGGATTTTCCCTATACGGGAGCCAACTATGTCTTGTGGAATTATTCATGGTATAAAGATGCTGCCAAACAAGGAGATATAACCCAGAGTGGTTACGGAGCTGATGGTTTGGGTCTCAGCTACAAAGGTACGCATGTCCGCAAACGCTGTAACGATTTTGATATGACCCCGGAACCTATCTGCTTATATCGCTGGAGTTTGGAAGGAAACCGCCAAGGTTCATTCGGTGAAAGCGCTCTGCCTTTCATGGAAATTCGTTATGCCGAAGTATTACTTAACTTTGCTGAAGCGGCTTGTGGATCCAATCATCCAGCTGAAGCGATTCAAATATTGAAAGACATACGTAAGCGTGCCGGTTATACCAACGAAACAGAGAACTACGGCTTGGATGCAGCTGCCTTGGCAGCCGATCGCGGCAAATTATTCGGCGCTATTCTCTACGAACGCCAAATAGAATTGGCTTTTGAAGGCAAACGTTTTGATGACATGCGCCGCTGGTTACTTTGGGATGGTGGCGCTAATTTCGGACAAATAACAGGCGCTCCTTCATCATGGAATCTGAGCGGCTTTAACGGTAATACCTGTACTTATCTGGGCGTACAACCATTCAATGGCAAACGTCGTGATAATTTTGAACTTACTACAAAAGTTTTTGCAGATGAAGCGCAAGGAAAAGATCCTGTTAAAGATATCCGTCCGGCAGCATTGGATTTGAAGAAAGAGTTAAGCTCCCAATTTGGCGCTTTGGCAAACTTCTATGACGCCAATTTGATACGCAAAACACGTCGAGGAGATGAAGACGGGAAAGTCGTTACTTTCCAGCCGAAATATTATTTCATCGGTTTTACAAGCGGCGCTCAAACAAACAATATCACTTTGTTGCAAACTATAGGTTGGGAAGATGTAGTTAATGGCAACATTAACGGCACATACGATCCCTTGGCTGAATAAAATTAGTGTACACGTTAAAATAAAAATTCACAAAAATGGTAAAAAGATTTTATTTTTTAGTTATTGGCCTGTTCGTAACAGGAGTATGTGTTTTTGGGCAGTATCCCAAAATTACATCGGAAGTCGCCGCTCAATCCGGCGAATTATTACGTAATGCTCAGGAATCGTCCGACGCTGCATGGGAAAAAGCGTTACCCATTGTCGAACAGGAAGCAAAAGAAGGGCGTCCCTACATTCCTTGGGCTGCCCGTCCTGCCGATTTGCCACAAGCAAAAATTCCCGCATTTCCCGGAGCTGAAGGCGGCGGCGCTTTCAGTTTCGGTGGCAGAGGCGGCAAAGTAATTGTTGTAAATAATTTGAACGATAGCGGACCCGGTTCTTTCCGTGATGCTTGTGAACAAGGCGGCGCACGTATTATTGTGTTCAATGTAGCCGGTATCATCCGGTTGTCAAGCCCTGTCATTATACGCGCTCCTTATCTCACTATTGCAGGACAAACCGCTCCCGGCGATGGTATTTGCATTGCAGGAGAGACTGTCTGGTGCAATACGCACGATGTGGTCATCCGCCATGTCCGTTTCCGTCGCGGGGAAACGTGGGTGGGACGTCGCGATGACTCTTTTGGCGGCAACCC
The DNA here is from genome assembly GCA_031261145.1 of Tannerella sp. Next base: position 918 of record JAISJX010000436.1, on the reverse strand, counting down.
CGTAGGAAATATCATGATCGATCACGTTTCTGCCAGTTGGGGCTTGGATGAAAACATCTCATTCTATCGCCACATGTTTAATCCGGGAGACGGTTCCAAAGAATTGAAATTGGGAACTGTAAATGTAACCATTCAAAATTCAATCTCTTCACAAGCATTGGATACTTATAACCATTCATTCGGAAGCACATTAGGTGGTGAAAACTGTACATTTATGCGCAACCTCTGGGCGAATAACGCCGGACGCAATCCCTCCATCGGATGGAATGGAGTTTTTAATTTCGTCAATAATGTGGTTTACAACTGGGTGCATCGCTCTGCTGATGGCGGCGATTACACGGCGCTCTATAATTTTATCAATAACTACTACAAACCGGGTCCCTTAACTCCGAAAAATTCCCCCGTAGGACATCGCATTGTGAAACCGGAATCGGGAAGAAGTAAATTAGACCATTTTGAATTTGGCAGAGTATATGCACATGGAAATTTCGTGGAAGGATTCCCCGAAGTAACTGCCGACAACTGGAACGGCGGCGTGCAAGTTCAGGAACAACCCGACACTGATGGTTACACAGAAAAAATGAAATGGAACGAACCTTTTCCGATTGATAATCCATTCCCGATTTTGTCGGCACAGGCTGCTTACAATTTTGTGTTGGACAATGTGGGAGCTAATTTTCCCAAAAGAGATATTGTCGATGAACGGATTATCAAACAAGTTCGTACCGGAGAAGTCTATTATGACAAAAGCATAGAAAAAGATGAATTTTACCAATTCGAACATCGCCGTTTGCCTGCTGATTCTTACAAACAGGGAATCATCACCGACATCAAACAGGTAGGCGGTTATCCCGAATATAAAGGAACTCCCTACAAAGACAGCGACAACGATGGCATCCCCGACGTTTGGGAAAAGAA
>JAISJX010000432.1 GCA_031261145.1 Tannerella sp. | reverse complement strand
CGCAGGAACGTATAGGCATGCTTCCCGTCCTGCGCGAAAAGCAGCACGGGAAATAGCAGAAAAAGACCTGTCAATCGTATATGTTTCATTTTCATTCAACCTAAAAAGCGTTCAAAGATACATCAATTTGATGAAAGTACGGTTGATACTCCATCTTAAACTAAACGGAGAAAAACGAAAAAAGGTATGTTTCAGCGCTAAATTTTTCTATATAGTGAAAAAAAAGTGAATAATGAAATTTTTTTCGGTTTTTGTATCCCAATATAAAAAACTATTTCTACCTTTGTTGCGGAGATAATAATACATAAAATAATAGACTATGGAAATCAAAAAATCGGCGAAAGCCAATTTAGAAACGGGAAAGACGATGAGTCTTCTCATGGGAATGATTGTAGGTCTGGCCGTTATGTTTGTTAGTTTCGAATGGAGTTCAAGCGATTTGACTATTGCAACCAGCGAAGGCGTTGGAGACATAGTCGCTGAGGAAGAAATCGAAATAACAAAACAGGACGAGCCGCCGCCACCACCGCCACCGCCGCCGGCGCCGGTTGTCGCCGAAGTGTTGAATGTGGTGGAAGATAATGTAGAAGTAGCAAATCAGGATTTGCTATCTTCCGAAGATACGCAGACGGAAGCGCAGACACAAACGTATGTGCCGCCGGCAGTGGTTGTAGAGGAAGAGGAAGAAAGCGAGAATCATGTCTTTATGTTGGTGGAAAAGATGCCGGAATTTCCGGGCGGTCAAGTTGCTTTGATGAACTGGATTGCAAAAGCTATCAAATATCCGGTTGTCGCTCAGGAAAATGGTATATCCGGACGTGTAACCTGTCAGTTCGTTGTTAATAAGGACGGTACGATTGTAGATGCAGAAGTAGTTCGCAGTATTGATCCATCGTTGGATAAAGAGGCGCTTCGCGTGATTAGTATTATGCCCAAATGGACACCCGGCGAACAAAGAGGGAAACCGGTGCGCGTGAAATTTACCGTGCCTATTGCTTTCAGATTGCAGAATTAGTTCTGCAAATTTCGGGAATGAAGAATAGTTTCGCTTAAATATAATTGTGTAGAAGAGGTCGCTCTTATAGATGACGGCCTCTTTTGCTTGTTTTATACAACCTTTCCACCCATTTATCCATTATGCTCTCATTTGAAGAAATATTACGAACCATCGAAGAATCAATCAGGCAGTTACGATTTGATTTCAAGCCTGAGGGCCTGTTTGAGCCGATTGAATATACGCTTTCGTTAGGCGGGAAACGTATCCGCCCGGCTTTTATGCTGATGGCTTGTAATCTTTATAGCGAAAAGGTTGATGCCGCTTTGAAACCGGCATTGGGAATAGAAGTTTTTCATAACTTCACCTTATTGCATGACGATCTGATGGATGAAGCGGATAAGCGACGTAACCAAGCTACCGTACATAAGAAATGGGGGCGGAACGTAGCCATTCTTTCCGGTGACGCCATGCTTATAGCAGCGTATCAGTTGGTTGGTGAAACTAAAGAACCGTATCTGAAAAAGATATTGGATTTGTTTTCGCAAACGGCCCTTGATATTTGTAGAGGACAGCAGTATGATATGGAGTTTGAATCGCGTTCGGATGTAACGGAAGAGGACTATTTGGAGATGATCCGTCTGAAAACAGCCGTGTTGCTTGCTTGCAGCCTGAAATGCGGAGCGATTATCGGGAATGCCTCCGAAGAAGACGCCGACACCCTTTACAGGTTTGGTCTTCATATAGGCTTGGCTTTTCAATTGCAGGATGATATGCTGGATGTTTACGGCGATTCGCAAACGTTCGGTAAAAATATCGGCGGTGATATAGTGTGTGACAAAAAGACTTTTTTACTTATCCAGGCCCTGAAACAGGCGTCGGATCAGCAAAAAGCCGTTATCCGGCGCTATCAGCAGGCTGAAGGATTCGGGCCGGAAGAAAAAATCAGCGCGATTACATCCGTTTACAATGAGTTGAACGTAAAAGAAACGGTGCAGGACAGGATTCGTTATTATGCCGGTCAGGCCATGCACGAACTTTCTCTTTTACAAGTACCCTCCGAACGGACAGTCGTTCTGCGTGACGTAAGTCTCAGGTTAATGGAGCGGGAATCATAACGATTTTTCGGACGATGGGAATTATTGATACGCATACACATATCTATCTGGAGGAATTTGACGCTGATCGCTCTCAAGTCATCCGGACTGCAAAGGAATCGGGCGTTTCTGCGCTGCTCCTGCCCAATGTGGATGCAAGTACCATAGAGCCTTTGTTTCGTTTGTGCGACGCCGAGCCTGATTTTGCGTACCCGATGATGGGACTGCATCCTACCAGTGTGGATCAATCGTACGTTTCCCAATTGAAAAAGGTGGAAGAAGCGCTTACGCGGCGTACGTATTGCGGGATTGGGGAGATAGGGATTGACCTTTATTGGGATCAAAGCCATCTGAAAGAACAAAAGATCGTGTTCGAAGAACAACTGCGGTGGAGCATAGCGATGCAATTGCCGGTTTCTATTCATACGCGGAATGCGTTTGCGGAAGTTTTCGACTGTATATATAATGTAGGGGCTGATCGGTTGAAGGGCGTTTTTCACTGTTTCAGCGGAACGCAGGATGATTTGGACGAAATAAAGCGGTTATCCGGTTTTAAGATAGGAATAAACGGGGTGATCACCTTCAAAAAGTCCGCTTTGCCCGAAATTATCCGTCAAGCGACGACGGATATGTTACTTCTGGAGACAGATGCTCCGTATCTGGCGCCGGAACCGTATCGGGGGAAACGAAACGAGCCGTCATACATTTTGAAAACGGCTGAAAAACTGGCCGCGATTTATAATATTGAGTTGAAGGAAGTTATAAGTATCGTCGAAAAGAATGCGTTAGTGTTATTTAACGTATCTGCTTATTCTGCTGATAAATAGAATAGTTAAGATCAAAACATTCGTTTTTTAGACAAAGATATTTGTTTTATGTCATAAAAAATAGAGATATTTGTGCGAAAAAAGTTTGTATCTTATATTTTTTTTGTAACTTGCACCCGTTTTCGGAGGGGGGCGTAGTTTGGAGAGATGCTCGAGTGGTTGAAGAGGCACGCCTGGAAAGCGTGTATAC
>JAISJX010000377.1 GCA_031261145.1 Tannerella sp. | reverse complement strand
TGACAACCGAGCCATCTTGCAGGAAAGCGCCATTGGGCTGGCTATAAACTGAATTTACTAAAAATAATGCTGTTACAGCAAATAAAATTCTTTTCATCTTAACTATTTTTTATATTATTGATTCTCTTTTAGATAAATACAAAGCAATTCAAAATACGTCGGCGCATCGACCAATACGATGTTGGGGTCGAGGCGTTTCATTTCGTCATATTCGTATAGTTTATTATCTTATGTATCAACGAATCAATTTTAGTTTTACCATTCAACAACTCAATGGTGATGTCGAAATTTCAAAAGCGCGTACGCCATTTGCCCGGCCAATTGTCCGGGTGTAATTTTTTATACCAGACAATTGGCCGGAATTACCCTCATACTCAAGCATTTTTCTTTTCGTATTTGGGTTCATGGCTTTTACTTAGCGGCTTACTTTAATTCCTATAGTCACTATCTCATGCGGCTTCAGAGAGAGTTGGAGCGCCCCGTTGTTGACAGCGAGCGATTCAGTCCCTGCCACGGGTAGTTCAAGAATATTGAGCCGGCGGGCGGTTCCGTTGGCAACTACCGGGATTTTGATGGTTGCCGTGGTGGACTTGCCTTCCGTTTCATACACTCTGAGGACAAGCTCCTCCCCTTCTTCCGACTGCTTCATTCCGGTCATAACCACATTTTGGGGATAAACGGAGATAAAAGAATCCTCTTCCGAACGGGTGGCATGATTCTTTCCGATAGCCAGCGAAGGCGGTTCGGCGGCAAAAACCGGGATATTGAAATCTTCGCCTTCTGCCATTACATTGTTTTTCCAGTCACCTGCGTGCGGATAGAGTGCATAATGGATATTGAATTTGCCAAGATTCGGATAAATATCGGGATCTCCCCCCGACCGCATCAGCGTGAGCCGTAAATCGCCCTTGTGATACGAATGTCCGTATTTCGACTTGTTCAGCAGGGCGACGCCTGTTTGCCCGTCGGTCAGATCCACCCATTTTTGTGCCGGGACTTCCTGTCCATCATTTGTTTCAGGCTGTATGCCATATATATTGGTTTGCCCGGTAAGATAAAGCGGCGGTTCTTTTCCATATATTTTTCCATTTGCAGGCCTTTCCACCACATCAAACGGTGTCTGGCAGTAGAAGCGCGGTTCTTTGATTGCCAATGGGAAAAGCGCTCTTAGCATGGGTGAATCCTTCAAATTGCTACCCGTTTCGAGCCAGTGCACTTCCATTTCGTACTCAATGCGGGGATACGAACGGTAGATAATCGCGCGCTCGATAAAGCGTGATTTCCCCCAGGTTTTGACGGTTTCAACGCACGCCCTGACCGGCCCGTTTTCCACCACCTTGACGCTTTCTACGTTTGTAACATCTTCTTCGTTCACAATTTTATTGAGCGCCCAGGCTTTCATCCTGCCCTGTTTATCTTCGGTGTAAATTCTCAGTTTATTCAATTCTTCACCCTCTCGGACACATTCTGTCCGGGTTCTTTTATCATACAGTGAAGTAATTCCCCCGGTCTGCATGTTGAAACGAACGCGGAAAAAGTCGGTCTCAAACGTATTGTCTGCAAAAGGGATGAGTTCGTTCGTTTCCCCCGGTTTGGACATATCCACATAAAATGTCTTGTAACCGCCTGCGGGCAGGTTTTCTACAATAAAGCGGACTTTGGAGGTATATCCCGGAGGGGTCTTTTTAGACCACACAATCTGTGCCGGATAGGTTTTGCCTGCACCGTCGCGGACAAGTACCGTCGGAACTTTCCCCTGTCCCGCATCGACCGGCTGGATGTTTTTCCCGCCGTAATAGTCACCCCAATGAACCGGGTTGACGGAAACAGGCTTTTCGTGCGAATACACGTCAACTTCTACGATGGCATTATGGGTTTGAGGTTGAAGATTGAACGCCACCACCGGTTGTCCCATGCCGTTTTTGAATTTGATTTCATCGGTGATTTTCCGGAAGGCGATACTCCGCAGTTCATTTGATTTCCAGAGCACGTCCATATAACGTGCATGGGCTTCCTTATTGGCTTCGTTAATAGCCGATCCGGGAAGAATGTCGTGGAACTGATTAAAAGTGACCGTTTTCCATAATTCGCGCAATTGGTCGGCAGGATATGCTTCTCCATTCAGCCAGTTCAGGGTATTCAGAAATTCGCTGGCATACAAGGAACTTTCGCTGTTGCGATTGCCTTCTTTCGTGTCGGCAACCGTTGTATAACAGCCTTCAAAAATGAATTGCATTTCGTCACGCTGTGTCGGGAGACCGCTCTCGCGGGACATCTGCGCAAAGAAACGCTCTGCCGGAGTAAACATAATTGCCGGATGACCGGGCGTCTGGTTCAGTTGATGCACCTTTTCGATATTGGCACGGGATGGCCCGCCGCCATGGTCGCCTTCGCCGGTTATCTGCAAAATCCGGTGTTTACCATTTCCATACCGGTCGATGTCCTTTTTCAATTCATCGGTGATGTCGCCGTTGTATGTGTCATTGGCATAACAAAATACCTTTGAAGAATCGGGTGCGACCCACCAGAACGCCCCCAGATAGGGTTTGCAACGGTGGAAATAAAAATAATCGCAACCTGCCAATTTGAGTATCTGCGGCAGTTGGGAAATGTGTCCGAAATTATCCGGCAACCAGCCTATCTTGGCCATTCGCCCGAAATGCTGCTGGAAATAGCGTTGCCCCAAAAGGAAAGACCGGGTGATTGCTTCGCCCGAAGAGAGATTGGTATCTCCCTCCGTCCACTCGCCGCCGGCCAATTCAAGACGTCCCTCTTTGACATACTTTTTGACAAGTTCAAATAGTTGCGGGTCTGCTTTTTCCACAAAGTTATAAATGGCTGCCTGACTTTGTAACATGTAATAGTCAGGGTATTCATCCATGAATGCGACAGCCTGCCGGAGGTTGTCCTGACACATTTTCATGGTTTCGGAGGTCGTCCATTCCCAGTTCATGTCCATGTGCGCATGACCAATCACGTGAATGGTGTCCTGGCGCGCCGCTTTTTTCGACGCGCGGGATGGTTCTTTTTCGCCTGCATAAACGGAAATGCTAACCAAGCATACCGCCAGAAGTAAATAAGATGCTTTCATCGTTTAAAAATTTCAATTGTTTATTATTAATGTATATTCCATTTTACTTAGCGGTTTGTTTTCACACCGATGGTGACAACCTCGTGAGGTTTCAATGCTACCTGCAACCGGCCGTTATTGAACGTAACTTTTTCTGCATCTGCAAGGGGATATTCAATCAGGTTAAGACGGCGTGCAACACCGTTTTTTATCTCAGGTATCTGAATTGTAGCCGTAGCCGGTTTCCCTTCCGTCTCGAATATCCTAAGTATCAGTTCGTCGCCATCTTCCGATTGCTTAACTCCCGACAACTTAACATTTGCAGGAGAGAGCGTAAAGAACGAATCCGTTTCCGGACGGGTGGCGTGGTTCTTACCGATGGCAAGCGATGGCGGCTCGGCTGCATGTATCGGAACATTATAATCTTCACCTTCAA
>JAISJX010000371.1 GCA_031261145.1 Tannerella sp. | reverse complement strand
CGAATTTGCTTTTTTGGCGGTATAGACCAGCAGGAGCTGTTGCCAAAGGGTGATCTGAAAGAAATTGAAGCGGATATGCGTACCCGTGGATCGATTCTGGGCGAAAACGGCGGTTACCTGATGGCTCCCGCCCATATTCTCCAGGCCGATGTGTCACCGGAAACAGTGGAAGGTATGTTGCGTATTGCGAAGTCTTTAAAAGCCTGAACACAACTTGCGGAAGCGCGATTTTGTTTTAGTCTGAAAAAGCGTTACATTTGCACCCGGAAAGAAGTTGAAATTTTTAAACGATAGAGTTATGGTTGATTTTTTTGAGTTATATCCATGGTTGCTGCCCATCGTTATTTTCTTCGGACGGATATGCGACGTGACGCTGGGGACATTGCGTATCATCTTCGTGGCCAAAGGCGAAAAACGAAAAGCGCCGGTTGTAGGCTTTTTTGAGGTGTTTATATGGGTAGTCGTTATCTCGCAGATATTTTCGCATACAAACAATATCATTGCTTACCTGGCCTACGCGGGAGGGTATGCCACAGGTAATTTTGTAGGCATCCTGGTCGAAGATAAAATCGCATTCGGTTTTCAGTTGTTCCGTATCTACGTCAAAAGCCATGGGCTGGAATTGATGCAGGAACTCAACAAAAACGGTTTGGGCTTTACTCATATCCGTGGCGAAGGCGCTGTGGCGGAAGTGGAAATCATCGAAACAGTGGTGAGCCGGAAGTCAGGGAAAAAGGTGATTCAAATAATCAAATCTTTCGATCCGGACACATTTTATGTGGTAGAGGACATCCGCACCAAACAAAAGGGAATCTTTGCTTTTGCCGCCGGAGCAGCGCCAAGATTAGGAAAATAAGGAGTATCGGTCATCGAATCTTTGAATATAAAATAATATTTACCCCTTTTCCCTGTTTTGTATAAAAAAAATGCGTACCTTTGCGTCAATATCGCCAAAGAATAGGAGGAAAGAGTGATGAAAAAATGTATGTTTATGTTCGCATTTATACTCTCAGCTTTGAGTATGCAAGCCGTCGATATCGCATCGGTATCCAAAGCTTTCAAGGAGGGAAAAGCCTCTGCGATTGCAGGAAATATGAATAGTGAAGTGGATATAGCTGTGCCCGGAACGTCGAAAAAAGGAACTGGTTCCGAGGCAATTGCCGTACTTGACAGCTTCTTCCGTTCCTGCAAACCGACCGGATTCACCGTCGCCCATCATGCCGATAAAAAAGAAACAGGCTTTTTAGTCGGCAAATTGGCGACCGAAAAAGGTGAATACCGTGTGAATGTCACTTATTATACAAAAGATAACACGTTTTTTATTCAATCTATTCGTATCGAATGAAATCTACAGAACAACTGATCGATGACCTGATTAAGCTCTCTTTTTCCGAAGATATCGGCGACGGAGACCATACTACTTTGTGCTGCATCCCGCCCACGGAAATGGGAAAAAGCAGGTTGATTATTAAGGAAGACGGCGTATTGGCCGGTATTGAAATGGCGCAGCGGATTTTCCATGCTTTTGATCCTGAGTTGCATATCGAAGTCTTCATCCATGATGGGGCTGAGGTCAAAAAGGGCGACATCGCCTTTACCGTCGAAGGGAAAGTGCAATCGCTCCTGCAAACCGAACGGTTGGTACTGAACGTTATGCAGCGGATGAGCGGCATTGCGACCACAACGCGCCGCTACGTCAAGGCGCTTGAAGGCACTAAAACGCACGTGCTCGACACCCGGAAAACAACACCCGGCATGCGCATCATGGAAAAAGAGGCGGTACGCATCGGCGGCGGTGTGAATCACCGTATCGGGCTGTTTGATATGATTTTACTGAAAGACAACCATGTCGATTTTGCCGGAGGTATCGGACAGGCGATTGCCAGCGCCCGGAACTATCTGAAAGAGAAAGGAAAAGACCTCAAAATCGAAATCGAGGTGCGTAATCAGGATGAGTTGGATGAAGCATTGCGCATCGGGGGAATCGACCGTATTATGCTGGATAACTTCGACATCGCCCATACGAAAGAGGCCGTGCGCCGTGTTGCGGGGCGTTACGAAATCGAATCATCGGGCGGCATTACGTTCGATACGTTGCGCGATTATGCCGAATGTGGCGTGGACTATATCTCGGTCGGAGCGCTTACCCACTCCGTGAAAAGTCTTGATATGAGCCTGAAAGCTATCAATGAGTGATTTGTGCAAAAATATCCCTTTTTCTTAAATAAAAAAACGGATTATCTCTTGTTAAACACAAGTTGTAATCCCTGGCTTTCATATAGTTTGAATTTGCCGTCTGAAGATATAACGGGTATTTTGTCGGAAATGGATTGGGCAATAATCAGTAAATCGTTCGGATCGTTATGTTCCTGTATGAAATTCAATGTTTCGTAAACAACCAAATGCTTTTCGGTGACAGGAATTGTTATTATACCTGCTTCATCCAATAAATTCAGGATTGTTTTATTCTTTTGTAACCCGGAGAGTTTTATTCTCTCCTGTTTTTGCAAATGTATCAATTCTTTTACCGATACATAACTTGCATAAAAGAAATTGGAGGGATCTCCGAGCAAGTCCAATACCCTGTAATCCAAATTATCGTCTATACTTTTATCAAAAAGATAATAGACTATAATATTGGTGTCCAGATAATAGGCATTCGACTTATTCATCTTAATACCGCTCTCATATCTATTATTTCTCCTACGCCGTTCGGATACTTTTCCCTAAACAACGTAAATCTCGATTTCTGCTTTTTTCCCGTGTCCTCATTGTTTTTTACCGGACATGCAGTTTTTTTTTTGTCTTTTGTATCCATTATTATTTATTAGTAATTCACATCACAAAAATACTGCTACTTTTTCACAATTACAAGTTATTTGAGAATTATCTTTCGTTTAAATTGAAAGTTTCATACCACTTCCTTTCTTATCGCAAATGTTTTCAAGGTTTTCATAGGGAATTACGTAAAATCCTTAACCGCCCTATAAATTTCGTTATTTATCGCTGAATCTCATCGTTTTTACATACCTTTCGGCCGTTAAAAGCGAATGGTTTTTAGTTTGGGAAATGTTATGAGGGCGTATCTGTTATTTTTCATCGGGTTCCTGATGTCGTTGCCGCTTTCGGCGCAAGTGTTAAAAGGGCGTGTCACAGACCAAAAGGGCGTGCCGGTGCCTTTTGCCACGATTTACTTCCGGGAAATATCGTTAGGTCTTGTAGCTGACGATCATGGCGATTTCCAGACTACCTTGAAAGAAGGTTCCTATACCTGCGAATGTTCTTCGTTAGGATACGAGAAAAAAATCATGCCGGTAACCATCTCCGGCAAAAATACGACGCTCAAGATAGAACTTCAGGAAAAAGCATATTCGCTCAGCGAAGTCATCGTGAATACCAATGGCGAAGACCCCGCGTATGCGATTATGCGGAAAGCCATTGCCAAAGCGCCGTTCCACCTGCATCAAGTGAAATCATATCAGGCGAATGTGTATATCAAAGGTTCCGTGAAAGTGGAAAAGATACCGGCTGTTATGAAGCTCTCGAAAGAAAACAGGGAATTTGCGAAAAATTTCGCTAATAAGCTGTATCTTATGGAGTCGCAGAATGAAGTAACTTTCACAGACCCCGACAGGTATGACCAGAAAGTACTGGCTATCTCAAGCACGATTCCTGCCGAGATAGATGAAGGCATGGTTATAAAAGCCATCAATTCAAGCATTTATTCGCCTGACATGTATGGCATTTCACCATTAGCTCCCAAAGCGTTCTCCTATTATAAATATGTTTATGAGGGATTCTCCATGGAAGGCGACCATACCGTCAATAAAATAAAAGTAATATCGAAAAAAAATAATGGCCTGTTATTCAACGGATGGATATATATCGTTGAAGATGATTGGAATGTACAGCATGTAGATTTGACGATTTCCATGTCAGGGGTGACTTTTCATATTAATACGTCCTATAACGAAGTCCGCCCAACCGTTTTCCTTCCTACGACGTATGATATGGATGTGAAAATGGACATATTCGGCCTGAAAGGGGGCGGGAAATACTATTCGTCCGTTCAATATCAGCAGGTGGAAGTCTATGGTTCGTCTTCTCCGGTTACGGCTGACAGCCAACCGGATAAAGCGACAGCCAAGCCGGTGGCAACCGCTAAAAAACCTGCGGTAAAAAAGCAACCCAAAAAGCAATTAGAGATAACGCCGCGGGATTCGCTTTTCCGGGTTACGCGGGATACGATGGCGCTTTTGCGGGATTCGATCTATTGGTTGGAAGTCAGGAATATGCCCCTGCAACCGGAAGAGGTAATCAGCTACCTGAACAAAGACAGCCTGAAAGCAGTCAATGATTCGATAAGCAAAACGGATTCATTGCAAAACCGTACTTTGTCAAAATGGCTGTCCCACTTAGCATTAGGGGAGGAGATACGATTTGGAGAAAAATATACGTTTAAATATGATGGAATCGCAGGCGCATGTCCTGAATATAATTTCACGGACGGATTTTGGCTCGGACAAAAATTCCGGTTCGGAGTGAATTTTACGGAAAACAAGTCCTTTAACATCTCGCCCTCCGTCTATTATCTGACGGCGCGTAAGGATGTTAACTGGCAGGTGAAAAGCAATTTCAACTATGCGCCCATGCGTTTAGGGAAACTGAGCGTTTCCGCCGGGGATATGACGGCCGATTTTGCCGGTGACAAGGGACTGAACCGTACGATTAACTCGGTGGCTTCCCTGATCTTTGCAGAAAACGTCGCCAAATTTTACCGGAAACAGTTTGTAACCGTGTCCCATCAAATCGAATTGGCGCATGCGCTCCAGTTGACAACCGGGATAAATTACGAGAAACGTAGCGCGTTGGAAAACAATACATCATACAGTTTATTCGGAGGCCGTCCCGCCTCTAATTTACCATACGGACAAATCGCGCCGATGCCCGGCCATTCATCCCTGACAGCGGGTATCCAACTGAGTTACACGCCTCGCTACTATTATCGCATCCGGAAAGGGCGCAAACAGTATGACCATTCCGACTTCCCGCATTTTATGCTGGCATACAACCGGACTGTCCCGGAAGGAGAAAAGGAAAAAACATCTTTCGACAAGATTGA
>JAISJX010000365.1 GCA_031261145.1 Tannerella sp. | reverse complement strand
CGTCATTATAAAGTATGAAGCAATCTCCCTGCATGGTTGAGCCGAGACTGCTTCGTGCCTCGCAGTAACGAATACTCGCGCAACGTCATTGCGAGGCACGAAGCAATCTATACTCATCTGATATTGATGTTTTTATAACTTGACAGATCCTTAAAAATCGTGTTGCTATAAACTTATGAGACAGCCTCATTAGCTAAAAGCTAACGGCTAATAGCTCCCGGTTAAATTCCAAACTTGTGCCTCCCTTACGGGATTTTTCGCTGTTTTCGTTTTTTTAACCTTCATTCCTTTCTCTTTTTCATTCAATAAACCAAATATTATTTCTACCTTTGAACATTATTTGACAGATATTTATGTTTCACATTATAAAATGATACCGATGAATAGACGGATATTTTTAAAAAACAGTACATTAGCGATGGCTTCGCTCACTATTGTACCTCGTAATGTATTAGGGGGCGTTCAATATACGGCTCCAAGCGACCAAATCAATCTGGGAATTATTGGATGCGGCGCTCAAGGGCGTTGGACGTTAGGCCCGGAATTTGCCAAGCGGGCAAACCTGATTGCAGCAGCCGATTGTGAATCACGCCGGTTGAAAGCCATGCAGGAAATCGTTGAAACCGAAACCGAAAAAGCCAAAGGACAGGCTTATAAAGGATTCAAACAGTATGCAGACTATCGGGAAATCCTCGCGCGTACCGACATTGACGGCGTAATTATTGCGACGCCCGACTTTTGGCATGCCGTAATGACCATCGAAGCCTGCCGTGCCGGAAAAGATGTGTATGTGGAAAAACCAATGTCTCACAGTATTGCGGAAGGACGCGCGATGGCCGATGCGGTCAAGAAGTACAGCCGCGTTCTACAGGTTGGAAATATGCAGCGTTCATGGAAAAATTTCAGGCATGCCTGCGAACTGGTTCGCAATGGGTATATCGGTGAAATCAAAGAGATAAAAGTAACGGTAGGGCCGCCTCCCCTTAAATACGATTTGCCGGAGCAACCGGTTCCGAAAACGCTGAATTGGGATGCGTGGATCGGCCCGGCCCCCATGAATCCGTTTAATGAAGAACTGGCGCCGCCTATGGAACGAAGGGTTTATCCTAACTGGCGGAATTACAGGGAATATGGTGGTGGAATGGTAGCCGACTGGGGCGCCCACATGTTTGATATTGCACAATGGGGAATGGGTATGGACGATTCAGGCCCGATCGAATTTATTCCCGCCGATCTGCAAAAAGGGATTCCTCTCACCATGACGTATGCGAACGGCACGACGATGACGCACGAACCGTTCCGATCCGATGAAGGAAATGCCGTACGTTTCATCGGGACAGCCGGGGTAATCGACATCAGCAGGAGTTTCTTGGATACGATTCCGGGCAAATTGAAAGATCAGGTAATCGGCGAAAATGAAATCCACCTGTACCATAGCGACGATCATTACAATGATTTCCTTAATTCAATAAAAACCCGCAAGCAACCGCTCAGTACGGTTGAAGTAGGGCATCGTACCGCATCGTTGTGTCACATAGCCAATCTATGTTACGAACTGAACCGCAAATTAATCTGGAATCCTGAAAAAGAAGAATTTTTCCTTGATAATGAAGCGAATAAACGCCGGAGCAATCCGATACGTGAACCGTACAGCATAGAAGTATAAATTTTGCTGTTGAGACGTGGTTGTCTCAAATGTAGCACGCGGATTACGCAGATAGAAAAGATAAACGCAGATTATTATATGATAATCTGCGTTTTGTTTATTTATCTGTGAAAATCCGTCTTATCTGCGTAATCTGCGTGCTTATAAGACCGGTCTATCGTCCAAAACAGGGGTTAAAACATATAATCCCACGCGGGCAATTGCACCGGCTTTTGATTCAAGCTATTGAGGGATTTATCGTCTAAATATTTCCGGTGGATGACCATGCGGAACATATATTCGCTGAACCAATCGTCGGTGAACGTGAGGTAACCCTTATTCCCGGATACCGACCCCCAACTGTTTTCAAATTCCCATTTCACAGGTATCTCATTTTCGTCGGTGTCGCATCCAATCAAGGTCATGGCATGGCTCGAACCGCTTTGCCGCGTGAGGATACGGGCTTTTTTGTCCATATCGAATTTCACGCCGAACAACGATTCGTAGTCGTATATCGTCGGATCCAGAATACCGCTTTCGCGATTGGACTGTTTGCCGACATCGCAGGAGGCATACATCGGCTCGTTGTTTTTGATAGACGCCAGCGCCGCTTTTTTAATCACATCGTTGGGCAGGTTCAGATATGTCCAGTTGACGCCTTCGATAGTGTTGCGATAGTTCTGTATTTCATACAGTTTGTAGTATTCGCGCGTGGGATCGTTCATGATCATCACATAGTTTTTGGGCGAATAATCGGCGGGCGTAATCTCTTTGTAGAACTGTTGCGGCGTATAATCTTTCAACTCCTGAATGTTACCGTCGCTGTCTTTGTAGCGCCATGTGAAAGTGGCCGGCGGCTCGCCGAGGCACAATGCGAGGATGCGATACACGTCGGACAAGACGGCTTTTTTCGCTGCTTGCAAGTCCGCCGCTTTCTTGCCGCCAAGGACTGATTCCCGCAATTGATAGCCGCCGCCGCGCAGACGTTCGCACAGAATGCTTATCATCTGGCCGGTATTGTCGGAATGTGCCGTTTCGGGCATAACCGACTGTGGCACAACGCCGTATTTATCAGCAGCATTGTAATACAGATTCCACACGCCATTGTCGCTTACCGGCGACTTGAAATATTCCGTTACCAAGCGGTCGTCGAGCGGTAGCCTGGCGGTAGCAATCACATTTTCCAGGAACAAATTTGCTTTTTCAAAAATATCCCAGAAATACAGGTAGTTATGCGAAAAATCAAATTCGCCCACTTTGTATTTTTCCATAACTAACGGACGCAATACATTCATGGAAGTAAACATCCAGCAACGCCCGGAACTTTTTTGGTCGGTAATACCCTTTACCTTCACGCGATATTTAAAATAATGGTCTGTTTTCCCCTGCCGCTCGCGGTTCAGCGCATTGCTGCGGATGTCCCGGTCGTTCGTCAGGATGTTTTGCAAGGCTTTTGTTTCGCCTGCCGGTTTGAACGTTGCGCGGATTTCCTGCAAGTCCTTTTCGCTGATAGTCTGTCCTGCCGCTCCTGCTGCCGTGAGCAATGCAAGAGATATAAAAATCGTTCTCTTCATATTATTTTTATTTTTTATGTCACAAAGATAGGATTTTTCATCGAAAAAAAACGACCCATATCTGATTTTCTCTGTTTTTTTTGAAACAAAAGTGTAACCTTTCCGGAAAAGCAGCGTCAAAAGAGCAAATGAACAAGAGTATTCACTTATTAAAAATTAAAAAGTATGTTGGAATTTTTATCAGTACCAGTTATTGTGTACATCTGTGTATGGGGCGTTTATAGCCTGTTTGAACTGTTTGCCCGCCGAAGCGAACGGATGGCGATTATCGAAAAGTTTGGTGCAAATCTGGATTCGTCGGCATTAAATGGTAAATTAGTTTTGCCTAATTATTCCGGTAAGTCTGTTTCTTTTAGCGGGTTAAAACTCGGTTGCTTACTGACCGGACTCGGATTGGGTTTATTGATCGGACTGATGATCACTACCGAGCTTCTTTCGGATGGGTATGATCCGAATCATTGGCCTCACAGGGAATTATTTAGTGTTGCTTTCGGCGCATCCGCTCTATTTTTCGGAGGCGCAGGCCTACTCGTTTCTTTTATCATTGAAAGTAAGCTGAAAAGGAAAGAGAAAAAGGAAGAAAACGATTAAAAATGGAGAATGGAGAATTGAAAATTATTAAGTTTGATTTTCATTCTCCATTCATTTTTTGTGTCAACCTCCTTTATTCAAATACTTATTGTACTTCTTACGGTAAGTAACTTTGTTATAACAAGTATATTATATCTATTTTAAAAATATTTTATCCAATACTTATTGTAAAAAGTACATAAAGATGCTTCAGAGTGATAGGTTTCAAATACTGTGCCTGACTCCATAAACATTCCTGTACAACGTATCCCGGACAGTTTCAAAATCATTTTCAGCGGACAGTGCACCGTACGCCATCAAATACATGGGTATCGGCATTCCGCCTTTGTAGTAAGAGGGTTGCAGGTAGTCCTTCTCCCATAAAACAAAACCTTGCCGCTTGTAAAATGCTATCCGGCGCACACTTATTTCATTGACCGGCTTTTCTACTTCCAAGACAACCGGAACAGGAAACTGCTCCTTGAACAAGGATAAAACCTGCTGCCCGTAACCTCTGCCCCGTAGTCCGGGATGTGTCGCAAAATGTTCAATATAAATGTATTGCTCAAAATGCCAATAGCCAACAAAACCTATAAATGCCTCTTGCTCTACAATTATATTATTGCTGAATACCGGATTTGTATCCGTAAATGCCCTCTGTTGAGAGCATTCACGGCGTTCTTCCTTGGGAAATGAGGATAGATACAAATCTTCCACAAAGGCGTATTCCCTTCTGTCTGATGTGCTAATCTTTTTAATTTCAAGCATATATATATTCTATAATTCGACTGCCGACAATCCGGCAAATGACTTTTGAAAATCCCGCTCGGCTTCCAACGTACGATTGATCGTTTCGTAGTACAAACCTATCTCTACAATATAATCCAGCAGCGAAATCTCTCCGGCATCCAATGCTTTCTTCAGCAAAGCGGTACTGTTGAGCGTCTCTATGGATTTCCGGTAAGCGGCGGCAACGGCTTTCAGTCCGGTCGCTTGCTCGTACTGCGTCTGAAGCCGACTGTAGAACTGCTGCTTGCTGTCTGTCTCCCGAAATTCGGCGGCTCTGACGGCGGCTTTCGCTTGACGCACCTTGTTTTTATTTTCCCAGAGGGGAATGGATACGCCCAGGGTAATCCCCTGATAATGTTCGCCGACTATCTTCTCGCTCATATAACCGGCGGAGAATACCGGCAGTCCCATTGCCTTGCTCAGGTTCACCTGTTTCCGGCTGACTTCAACCTCTTGCCGCACGTATGCCAGAACAGGGTTTTTCTGCTCTGCTCCGGCATACCATTCGTCAAAATGAAGCGGAAAAGCCTGCTCGCCATATTGAGCGTCTTCCAAGAGAACAGCTATCCCGCCATTAAGTCTTTTTAAGTTCTGCAACAAAGCATTACGCTCTACGTCCACGCGGGACATCTCGCCCTGAACGGTGGCCAGGTTCAACTGCGCCTTATTGTATTCCAGAATATTCACATCGCCCTGCTCCAATTTTTCCTTATAGGCGCCGGCAAGGGCTTGGGCATGGTCGAGGCGCATGTCTAACTCCTTTTTCAGCGCGTTGTAGTAAATCAACTCAATGCAATCCAGTTTGGCATCCAACAGGATTTGCAACCTGTCGGATTTGTATTGCCACTCAACCATATCGTTCCGCCCTTCGGCGATACGGCTTTTCATGCCCGTAACGGTTGGTATGTCAAACGACTGCGTGACACTAACATCCGTACGATTGCCTATCGCTCCCGGACTGCCCCAGAGGCGGTTGAACTCCACCTCCGGATTAGCGAGGTAAATACCCGTGCGGTTCTCTAACTTTTGAGCTTCGGCGCTCTCCCGCAATGCTTTCAGCGTCGTATTATTCTGCTCTACCGAACTCAATACGGCCACCACGCCGTTCTGGGCGGATGTACTTCCGGTTCCGCCCAAGAAAAGCAAACCCAATGACAATGAACAGCATTGGGCTATTCTTCCAACTCTTTTATTTGTTTTCATATACTTACTTTTTTAATCCGAATGAATGTACAACAGGTATGATAAAGCCATTGAGCAAGGTCGAGGTCAACAATCCGCCGAGTATCACCTTCGCCATCGGGCTTTGAATCTCATTGCCGGGCAAATCGCCTCCGATAGCCATTGGGATTAACGCCAAACCGGATGACAGGGCGGTCATCAGAATCGGGTTCAACCGGTCTAACGAGCCTTTCATGATGCTGTCCTTCAACGGCAAACCGCCTCTTTCCAAGTCATTGTAACGGGAAATAAGTAACATACCGTTTCGCGTAGCGATGCCGAACAGGGATATAAATCCGATAATAGCCGGAATGCTGATAATCTTGCCGGTAAAGAAAATGATAAAAACACCGCCGATGAGTGCCAACGGAAGATTTAACAGCACAACCACCGATTGGGATGCACTCCGGAACTGATTGTATAACAACAGGAAGATTACCAGAATGGAAAAAACGGACATCATCAGCAACGTGCGGGATGCCGCCTGCTCACTCTCGAATTGTCCGCCATACTCGATATGGTATCCTTCGGGAAGTTGGATTCCGTCATTAATCTTGTCCTGAATATCATTCACCACTCCACGCAGGTCGCGTCCGGCTACATTGGCCGAAATCACGATTTTACGGACAACATTCTCCCGGTTGATCGTATTGGGGCCGGTGGACGAGGTGATGTCGGCCACATTACCCAAGGGGATTTTCCGCCCGTTGGCGTCAATAATCAGATTCCCGATTCGATCGATGGTGGAACGGCTGTCGTCGTTCACTTTCACGGTCAGGTCGAACGCTTTATTTCCTTCATAGACTTGCGAAACGACTTCGCCGGCAAGCATTACATGGATGATTTCGGCAAATTCGGGCAGGGTAATCCCGTATTTCGCCAGCAGTTCGCGCCGGGGTTCGATTCGCAGTTGCGGACGCTCCACCTGTTGTTCGACATTGAGGTCGGCAATACCTTCTACGCCTTGAATAGAGGTTTTTATCTTGTTCCCAAGGGTGAACATCTCATTAAGATCGCTACCGAACAGTTTTATGGCTATATTCGCCTGCGTCCCGGACAACATCGCGTCAATGCGGTGTGAAATGGGCTGACCGATTTCGATATTTGCGCCGGGTAATATTTTCAGTTTCGCCCTGACCTCGGCCAGTAAATCGTCTTTGGAGCGTTTGCCGAGGACAAACGGCGCTTCTATCTCGGAGACATTCACGCCTAACGCATGTTCGTCTAACTCGGCGCGTCCGGTTCTACGCCCTACCGTCTGTATCTCAGGGATGGAGAGGAGAATATCTTCGGCTATCCGGCCTATTTTGTCCGACTCCTCCAACGATATGCCGGGCAAGGTACTCACATTGATTGTAAATGACCCTTCGTTGAACGAAGGCAGGAAACTGCGTCCCAGCGTAAAACACAAGGCAATCGTCACAACCAGAACCGCTCCCGTCCCGGACAACACGCTTTTCTTATGCTCCAACGCCCATTTCAGGGCCACTTCATAAGCGGTTTTCAGTTTCCGTACGATAAATGGTTCCTTGTCATTCCTCATCTTGCTGTTTCCCAGCAGATAACTGCACAATACAGGCGTCAGCGTAAGGGCTATAACCGTTGAGGCGAACAGGGCTACGATAAAAGTGATTCCTAACGGCGCCAACATCCTCCCTTCCATGCCCGAAAGGAAAAACAACGGAACGAAACTGACCACGATAATAAGCGTCGAGTTTAAGATCGGCATCCGCACTTCCCGCGAGGCTTCAAAAACGACCGTCAGCGCCGGTTCTCGCTCCTCATCAGGCTTTTGCCGGTTCTCCCGGAGATGCTTAAATACATTTTCCACATCAACAATCGCATCGTCCACCAAAGAACCGATAGAAATAGCCATTCCTCCCAAACTCATCGTATTTATCGTTAATCCCATCATTTTCAGCGTCAAAATGGACACGAGCAACGAAAGGGGGATGGTTACCAAAGAAATCACCGTCGTTCGTACGTTCATCAGGAAGATTATCAGGACAATGACGACAAAAATACCACCTTCGTACAACGATTTTTTCACATTTCCGATGGAACTTTCGATAAACCGCGACTGGCGGAATATATCGGCGGATACGTTCACATCGGCGGGCATATTCTTTTGTAGTTCAGCGATCGCACGGTCTAAGTGGCCGGTCAAATCCAGCGTACCGGTATTGGGCTGTTTGGTAACGGTCACTAATACAGCTGGTTTTCCACATTCGGAAGCAATACCCAATGCAGGCGATTTGTTGCCGGTTTGTACATCTGCTATATTTTCCAACCGCACCGGCACATCGTCAATCGTTTTCACGACCGCTTTTCCCAACTCTTCTATCCGGTTGGTGGACAGCACGCCACGAACGATATACTCATTCCCGTACTCGTACAACACCCCGCCGGAAGCATTTTGATTCATCTCACGGACGGCAGGCAACACTTCATCCAACGCGATTCCATAACTTTTCATCTTTTCGGGATTCAGAAGGATTTGATACTCTTTGATATCACCGCCAATGACAGCGACTTGTGCAACACCGCCCAAGGAAAGTAACCGCGGACGTACCGTCCAGTCGGCAAGCGTACGCAAGTCCTGCAACGAAGTCGAATCCGCCGTCAAACCGATAATCAACAGTTCGCCCAGAATGGATGACTGCGGCCCCAAGGTCGGCGTCCCGGCATTAGACGGCAGCGCGTCGCCTACGACCGCCAACTTCTCCGAAACGATTTGCCGCGCACGGTAAACATCCGTCCCCCAGTCAAATTCAATCCACACAACGGAAAAACCCGTGGTCGATGACGAACGGACACGACGCACGCCTGTCGCCCCGTTTAACGCTGTTTCTACCGGAAACGTCACCAAACGTTCCACCTCTTCGGGCGCCATTCCTTTTGCCTCGGTCATCACCACCACCGTCGAGGCATTCAAATCCGGAAAGACATCCACTTCCATGTTCGTCGCCGTGTATGTACCTGCAAATACAAGCAATACGGCACATATCAGAACCAGCAGCCGGTTATGTAATGAAAACTTTATTATTTTAT
>JAISJX010000339.1 GCA_031261145.1 Tannerella sp. | reverse complement strand
ACATCTTTCGGCGAACCGTAAAGATTGATGTAACGGTCGTAACCAACGCCCGAATAAGTATGATAAGTCCAAACAGAATCCACATCCTCTTTGTATTTGGCATTCGGATTATACAAGGGGGCGATAAGGTTCTCTTTCGGGATAAAGCGTTCCAAGGATTCATAATCCCCAACGCCCACAGAGCCGACTTCGGAAGTGAAAGGCCAAGTCCGTTTGTCCCAAAACGAGGCAAGGGGCTGGATGGTGTAAGGACCGTCGCCATTACCGCCGATAAAATTGTATGACCATGCATCGGCATTGGAATAATCGGCAAACCAACGGGTTCCATCCAAACGGGGTAATATTTCATCGCGCAAGGAAAGTAAAATATCTTCGGGAGGCGTGATTTCATTACCGCCGCACCACATCGCCAGCGAAGGGTAGTTGCGGATCATCTTAATCATATCAATAGCCGACTCGATTGCCAGATTGTGATTATCCGGATATTTGCGCCTTGTCCATTGGTCTTCCGCTTTCATCGGATCGACCCAACGGCCGTTGCAATCGCCTGAAAACCAGAAATCTTGAATCACGAGGAGGCCGTATTTGTCGCAGGCTTCATAAAATTCGGGACGTTCGGTGAGTGCACCGCCCCAGATACGGATCAAATTCAGGTTCATATCGCGGTGGAAACGGATTTCGGCATCGTAGCGTTCTTTGGAAAAACGGAGCATCGCGTCGGAAATAATCCAGTTACCGCCTTTGATAAAAATCTTTTGTCCGTTCACCAGAATTTCCCGGCTGCGGGTATGGCTGTTCCATTCGGTTGTAATTTCGCGAACGCCAAAAGTCAGTTGCTCTTGGTCGGAAGCGGTGGATGCACCGTCTTCCGTAAAGGCGATGTTGAGATCGTACAAATACGAATCGCCATAACCCGAAGGCCACCACAATGCAGGATTGCGAACGATGTGATCCGGCAAAGCAAATTCCGACGTGGTATGGGCATCTATGGTTACTTTTTGGGAAACCGTTTCGTTAGCCAAGGTGTAAGAGACAGTGCCGGATATTTTCTTGTCGGCGGCATTTTCCAATTCAACCGTCACTTTCAGATTGGCATCCGCTTGTTGTCCGCCGACTTTTCTTTTTCCCGGGACATTGGTCACGATGTGCGGATTTTTGAGGTTTACGGGACCGGTTTTTTCGATGAATACCTTGTCCCAGATACCGGTGTTGCGGTCGCGGACGGGTTGTATCCAGTCCCAGCCCGCCACATATTGATGGGAAACATTTTTGGCAATTCGACCGTCACCGCCTTGTCCGCCGTTGGGGTTTCCCACCGGGTCGATTGGATAGACGATTACCGCCAGCCGGTTATTTCCATTGGCCGATAACAGGCTGGTGATATTAAACGTTTTGCGCAAGAACATTCCCTCATAGACTTCTTTATTCACTTTTTGTCCGTTCAGAAAGATTTCGCAACGGTAATTGATACCCCGGAAAGTAAGCCAGACTTGTTCATCGCCTTTCGGAGCCGTTTCTTTGAAATCTTTTACGAACCAATAGGTGTAATAATCCCGGCCGGTATTGTATATGTCGGGAATCAACTCGTTGTTCATCCCGTAAAAAGGGTCGGGTATTTCACCGTTCACCAATTGGGTGGTTAGCACTGTGCCGGGTACCACGGCCTTTTTCCATTTCGACAAGGAATAGGATGTTGCGGATATTTTCTCTCCATTGTCTTTTGTTTGTTTTGACGGCAAACATTTCCAGCCGTCATTTAACTCATAACGATTTTGGGATTGCATCCCTGTTGCATAAAGCAGACATACTGCCATGCATAAAACTATTTTTTTTCCGGTCATAATTAATTGTGTCATAATTTAAGTGCAAAGGTAATCATTTTAGGGTAATTTCAAAAAGCGCCAACGAAGACTTCATCGATAAAAAACCAACAGGGATGTCCCACACCGTAATGCCAATGGGGGCAAATTTTTGTTCCGGTAACGGATACTTTGATATAACGCGCTTTTTGAGGCGTTTCGCTGTGATAGGTTATGGGAACAAATTTTACTTGTGCAGCCCGGTCTTCCGGGTGGTCGAAAGAGCCTATTTCCCGAAAGTCGATGCCATTGTCGGAAATGGCATAACTTACGTTGAGCGGCAATAATATCCATTGTCCCAACTGATGCAAAAAATCTGTCCGGATGTCGGTAAACGTTTTCGAATCGCCTAAGTCGATGATAAAAGCCGCATCAATGCCTTCCCATCCAACCCAACTTTCTGTAAAAGTAGCTCCGCCGTAGAGACCGTCGGTCAAGGCAGTTTCGCCCAACGCGGCATATTTCCCCGTGGGCGAGACAAGGTAATTAATTTTTGCATCCAGCGCGAGGTTTCCTTGCTCTTGCGTCAGGTAACGTTGTCGGTAGAGTTCGCAATAGTCTAAGGGGGTATTTTCTCGTTCATTGATGACAGGCACATTGAACTCTTTGACCCTTTCTTCAAAGAGCGCCAATTGATTTAAAATGGTTTCCGTATCCCGATGGGTTTCCGTGCGGGCGATGTCTAATGCCGAATATTGCAAGGGAAGGCGGGAGCGTCGAACGCGGGCGAGCAATACACTATCGTTTGCCGTCGCTGCTTCCGCTTGATCGAAAAGCGCATTATAGCGTCGCATCAGTTCGGGTTTGAGCATCCCGTTTTTATGAGTTACCGGCGAATCATATATCCACAAGCGTTGTCCGCTACCGATGAGAGCGCCCTCCATGATTTTGATATACTGATATAAATAAGGAGCGGCAGCGCCATAATATCCGTTCAAAAAGGCCAAAGTCAGCGAATCAGTATCTGCTTGTGGATTCCACAGCAGTTTGGCAGCGAGCCACGTGCGCAATTCGGCAAAGTCGCCGCCACGTGTACCGGATATCTGCGAAAAGTGCATGGTTGCATGATTTGCCTTGAACAGGCGCATATTTTCGGCCAAGATATGAAAATTAGGAAAGGGCGCTAAGTAATTATCGAAATTGATACCGTAATCCCACACAAAAATATTGTTGGAAATACGGCTCCAGCCTTCCATTGCTTCTACAAATTCACGTCCGGAAGGGTTTTCGGTCAGTGTTACTTCGCGATCGCAGTCGATGCTACACAACATGATATTGACATTGGGACGCGGTTTTACATGCTTGGGCGGCTTCATCGTATATAAATACGCCAGGGTTGATATTTCTTTATCCGGGAAACGGTCGGCCAATTTATTCAAAAAATGGATGAGGCTGCCGGACAAGGCGTCTTCGTGCTCATCAATCGCTTTGCATAAGTCGCATTGACAATGGGTATAATTGCCGTCGTTTTGACTGACCGAAATGATGTGTTTGTCGGGATTTGCTTTAAATATGGAATCTAATTTAGCCGTCGCTATTTCCAATACCTCCGGATTACTTAAACACCATTGACTGGCTTTGCCGGGGTGGCGTTTACCCTCGAAATAGGAGTAATATTCGGGATGTTCCGCTCCATAGACTTCCGAAGGCATCAATTTATCGAAAGTATGTACCCAGTAGTTTCCTGCAAAGACATCAGCAGGGGTTTCTAACCGGAGCCAGAGAGCATAGAGTGAATCGGTCTTCATGGCGTAGTTTTGGGTTTGACGATGACGGAAAGCCGGATTTTCTGTCAGATCGATAGCCGGAAATTCTATCGTTTTCGCCGGTGTGAGCGAATAAGCGTTTTCGCCCCAATAATTGACGCCGAGACAACGTTCGAGCAAGGTGACAACACCATAAACAGAGCCTTTGCCTCCGCCGTTCACGATGCGCAGGATGCCGTCGCTGTTCGTGATGCGAAACCCGTCTTCCGTCAGGTCTTTCTTGCTTACTGCATCATTTGTCTTACCGTTACCGATAGCTATATCGCCTTTTTTCGGCAGTTCGTTGTGCCGGATAGATAACTTGGCTCCGCTGATACGTTGCACAAAATCTTGTAGCAATGCGGCTGCTTTTTCATCCGGGGCATCATTTGTTGTGACAATGATACGCCCTTGCGGCAGGCTGTTTTTTACTAAAGAGGAGGCATGGATATAGCTCATAGCCTCCAACAGGAACACTACAAGTGTGAAGATCAAGCGTTGTTTCATCTGTACTTTTTTTATTAAATCAGGAGAGGCTGCTCCAAAGGCAACCTCTCCATTTTTGTTTCTATTGCGGTTTTATTTGTCAAACCGGACATCATTTTCCCATCTTTGAAGAATATGGCTTCCGGCAATTGCATCGTGTCCGTTACCGGTTATATCATGAAAGATATTTCCGGAACCTTCATCCATTGGCAAATAGGCAATGAG
>JAISJX010000336.1 GCA_031261145.1 Tannerella sp. | reverse complement strand
CAAACAATTATAAGATGTCCAAAAAGAAGGCAAGCGACTTTCCGGACATCTCCTTGATTTCCAAACTGCGGCGGCAAACGGGTTATATCCCGCCAAATGGGTTGCTGTTCCGCACCGGTTCGGACGACAGGCTGACAACGCTGTCCACTACAAACCGCGAGAAACCGCGCCACGGGATAGTAGCGAAATATTCCGTATAATGCAATTCGACCGTCTGTCCGCCGGCGAGCATCAATTTCTCGGCCAACGCTTTATCCGTAACCGAAAAGCCAAACTCGTTGGATTGGATGCTTCCCTCACGCGATTGAACCCCCGCCTGAATCAGTTTTCCTTCATACGTTTTAAAAATAACACCCTTATACACAACGTAATTCAACTGTCCCGACTTTACGCCTTCGCCATACGGGTAGTAATAGCGGATGCCGAGAAAAAGCGACAGCCCCACTACAATGACAAGGATGGACGTATTTCGTATCTTCCGCCACATACGGTGATGTTCCTCCACTTTCTCCGCTTTATCAATAAGATTCTTCATAAATTTGGTTGGGTTAATGCTAATTTTAAAATCTTATCTGATACCTAATTTTGTCCGGATGGCCGAAGGAATAGCTGTTTTATGTACCACAATATTAATGGTTTTGTAGGACACAAACGCTTCCGAAGCATACCAGAATCCTTTATACTTGCTTTCCGTCCCCCACGAATTTTTCACCATGTAGAACTTTTTGCCGGTCTGGTCTTTTGCGATACCGTAAATCAACATGCCGTGGTCGTCGGTCGTCTGATAGTTGTCATACGCCTGCTGGCGCAATTCCTGTGTGACTTCGACTTCCTTATACGGTTTAGCGATTAATTTCTTGAGTTCCGCATCCTTTTCGGCCCGGCTCAGTCCCACCCAGCGCTCCTGATCGGAACCGGATGTTTCTGCTTCCAGGGCTTTCATATCCGGCATCACAGCGATGCCGTCGCGTGTGAACCCGGCCTCGCTCACGTCCGAACCCCATGCAATGGAATACCCCTGATTGATAGCATTCTCGAAAACCGCCATCAATTCGTTCAACGGGAGGTTATAGCTCGTCGCCCAACGCCAGTTGTCTTCAATTTCCAGTTCAAAGGTCGTGTAAAACGGGTGATGCGTGAAAGACGTCAGCGAAATATAGTCGTCCGCATTGATTCCCAAGGATTCACCAAAACTTTTCGGCGTATATTGTTTGCCGTTATGGGTGAATGATTCCGGTATCTCGCCCAAGTAAGTGTCGATAATACCTTGGTACGCTTTTTTCCATACGGGCGATAATTTCCCGTTCGGGTTCTTGATGAGGGCATTCACAAAAGCGGATGCGCCCCGTTCCATCTCCCCGTGCACATGGATGTCTTCGCCATAATTCAACCCTCCATAGTTTGCACGCGGGACAGCGCCATAATTTTTAAACACATACAATACATCGGCAAACGAACCTCCCTGTGCAAAATTCAAATGCCCGTGCAGGCGGACAAATTTATCCGCTTTATCCCGGTACGAATGATTCACAACGAACATTTCCGACAAATCATATTCTCCTTTTCCGGTGCGCAACAATTCAGCTTCGATAAATCCCACACCCGAAAATGACCAACACGTACCCGTACGGCTCTGATTTTTCACCGGGGTAATCTTCAATTCTTTTACCGTCGTAAATTCGTAACCATCTTGTGCATAAGCCGATACACACAAGCCAAACATGACGACAGACGCGACTAACCATCTTTTCATAATCTTTTCGTTTTTTATTTAATAAAATAATTGTCGCAAATATACAAAACTCTTTTATACAATTCGATTTTTTTTCCTACTTTTGTTCGATTAGAACGCAAATAAATTTTTGACAGTATGAAAATAGCTATTATCGGCGCCGGAAATATGGGGGGCGCCATCGCTCGCGGAATGGCAAACGGTTCGGTGATCAAAGCGTCGGATATCACCTGTTCGGATCGTTCCAGGGAGTCTTTGGACAAAATAAAGGCGACGCATCCCGGTATTCAGGTTACGTCCGACAACAGAGAGGCCGTTAAGAACGCCAACATCGTCCTGCTGGCCGTCAAGCCCTGGCTGGCCGAGGTGGTAATCCACGAAATCAAGCCCTGCCTGAACTACGATGAACAGATCGTCATCTCCATCATGGCCGGATTGACCTTTGAGCAACTGAGCCAATACTTGGAACGGGACGATCAGCCGTCGCCCGCGCTTTTCCGCCTGATTCCGAATACGGCGATTGATGTACAAAGCAGTATGACGTTTATCGCCGCACAGGATGCGGCGCAAACGCAAACCGACCTGGTGGTCCGCATCTTTAACGAACTGGGCGAGACATTAGTCGTCGAAGAACGGCTGATGGCGGCGTGCACTGCGCTAAGTTCCTGTGGCATTGCTTTTGCGTTCCGTTACATCCGCGCCGCGATGGAAGGCGGCATTGAACTGGGGATTTATCCCGGTCAGGCCCGGAACATTGTTTTGCAGACCCTGAAAGGCGCCATCGATTTGCTGCTCGCTCACGGGACGCACCCGGAAGTCGAAATTGATAAAGTGACCACGCCGGGCGGAATCACTATCAAGGGTCTCAACGAAATGGAACACGCCGGATTTACCTCCGCCGTCATCCGGGGACTGAAGGCAAGCAAGTGAACAGGCGGTCGAAATAAATTTGCACAAATTGAAAAACGAGGGATAAGGAATGAAAAGTGAAGAACAGGAAATAATCCGTTTGCTAAAGCTGGGTGACAATTCGGCTTACAAATATATTTATGATCATCACTATTCTCTGTTGTGCGCCACCGCTTTTGAATACCTGAAAGACGATTTCCTGGCGCAAACAACAGTCGATGACCTGATTGTCCATCTCTGGGAGAAACGGGAATCCCTTGAAATAACCACCTCGTTAAGAAGCTACTTAGTGCGATCCGTACGGAACCGTTGCATCAATTACCTCCAGCTTGAACGCGAACAAAAAGAAGTGACTTTCTCATCAATGGAGCCTCACGAGTATGAATCTATCCTCAATTCAGAGGCATTAGACCATCATTTGGCCCTCTTACTGGAAAAAGTGTTGGACGGTAAAATCATGGCAGACATTGTTCATTTGCCGATAGAAAGCCGGAGAATATTTAAGATGAGCCGTTTTGAAGGGAAACGATATGAGGACATTGCCCACGAATTAGCCATTTCCGTCAATACGGTCAAATACCATATCAAAAATGCACTCGCCCATTTGAATGACGAGTTATCCGACTATCTCTAAATGATATGATTTTTTTGAAAAAAATGGCGCGGTTCACTACCCTCTCTTTCAAAATAACTGTCATATATACATGGAAGAAGAGAATCAAAATATGGATGAAATGATCGCAACCTGTCTGTCGGAAGGATTGGATGCGAAGTTATCGGACGAACTGCGACAATGGATAAATGCTTCACCTGTAAACAGAAAGCATTTCAAGGACATGCAGGAAATCTGGTTTGCATCCATTGTGGGCCGAACGAACCGTTTTGATAAGGACAAAGCCTACAAGCGTTTTCTCCAACGGACAAACCTGCGCAAAGCAAAGACCATTTCCATGCGCCCGTTTTTATACGCAGCCGCAGGGGTTCTCCTGTTACTTATCATTTCTTACGCCTCGTACTGGCAGGGCGGCGAGCAGTTGAAAAGCCGGTTTGCGGATGTGATCATCGAAGCGCCGCTCGGATCGAAAACGAAAACCAGCCTTCCGGACGGCACATTAGTCTGGCTGAATGCCGGTTCAAAGATCACCTATTCACAGGGATTTGGCGTAAGCGAACGGAACATCCGGCTGTCGGGCGAAGGCTATTTTGAAGTTACGAAAAACGAAAAAGCGCCTTTCTGCGTTCATACAGATGAGTTGCAGGTCAATGTATTAGGCACCATCTTTAATTTCAGGAACTATCCGGAGGGCGAAGAAGCGACCGTCAGTTTGGTGGAAGGTCTCGTGTTGGCAAAGAACCAACTCAAAAACGAGAAGGCTCAACTCTCTCCCGGAGAGAAAGTTTTCTTAGACAAAAAAACGGGAGAGATGCGTGTTGTATCCGTAAATGTCCAAAATACTGTTGCCTGGACAGACGATTATCTATTCTTCGACGAAGAATTACTGCCCGACATTGTCAGGGAGTTGGAGCGGAGTTATAATGTGAAAATCAGCCTGGCCGACCCATCATTAGAGACCTTCCGTTTTTACGGCAACTTTGTAGTGAAAGATCAGACTATCGAGGAAATACTTGATATGCTGGCCTCTACCAATAAATTGAGATATAGAATAAAAGGAAAGGAAATCACATTGATTCCGCGACCTTAGTTATTAACCCTTTAATACCAAGATACAGCTATGGATACAAGTTAAAAAAACAATCCGCAATGACATGGATAAAAAAAGAATCGAGAGAAATTGTCTGGAGATCCCTCGACTCTGGTTCCGGTCATTTATAACGTGAATCCCGAAAGTGATGCAAAGATATAAAAAAAGCCATCCTTTCAAATAGTATTTAATAGAATAAAAATCAATAATTCAAATAAATTATGAGATATAAAAGAAAAGTCATTTTTGTGGCTATAACCATGCTTTGCCTTCAAATTTCATTGTTTTCGCAGAGTATTAGC
>JAISJX010000329.1 GCA_031261145.1 Tannerella sp. | reverse complement strand
AATTTGGCGCCCCCTGCCGTATATTTTTTGTAATTCAAGCGCTTTCTTGTAAAAATCAATATTGCGCATCAACGTCTCTCCGCCATGCCAGGTAAAAAGGACTTCCGGCGTAGTCTGAGATTCCAAATATTGTTTGATAAAACGTTCCAAAAGCGCGTCGCTCATCAGATAAGAAGCGGCATTCGGGTACAAGTCTTTTTTTTCCAAGTAATAACAATACTTGCATCTTAAATTACAAACAGCGCCAATAGGCTTCAGCATGACGTAAAGCGGTCGTGCGAAAGGAGTAACATAAGAATTAAGTGACGGCATAAAAATATTGTTTAGTTTATTCCCTGCAAAGGTATTTATTTTTTCCCAGCAAATAAATAGTTCTCTATGTTTTTTTACTTTATCCTGTTTTTTGAAAACCGATTGGTAATTATGCGTCCTGCAATACTCAATATCAGGACAATAATGGTTAGCAGCAAAGCCGCGGCATAAGCGCGTTCCCTTACTTCGGGAATGGGACTGCTCAACTGAAAGAAAACCGACAAGGGCAATGTGGCTGCCGGCTGGCCCAATGAAGTCGGAATATTGTCCGTAAATCCGGCGGTAAACATCACGCCGGCAGCGTCGCCAATGGCTCTTCCAACGGACAATAAGGTCGCGGTCGCAATTCCGGGCGCGATCTGACGCAAAATCACTCGTCCGGTTTCCAACTTGGTGGCGCCCAAAGAATAGGTGGCGTCCAACAAATTCCGCGGAATAGATTTCGCCACTTCATCCATGGAGCGAATGAAAATGGGGATAATAAGCAGTGTTATAACAATAATTCCGCCCAAAAGCGAGGTTTTCAAACCGAAGAAAATCATGATCGTAAAACCGAAAGCGCCATAAACAATGGACGGAATACCAAACAGAATATCGAATGTAAGCCGGATAAGATAAGCGAGTTTGGACGTTTTTTTCAGATACACATTGATAAAGAATACGACCGGCACACTAATGAGCAACCCTAAAAACGTAGAACCAAGCACAATCATCAATGAACCAACGATGGCATTCAGAATACCGCCTTCTTTGCCCAGATAAAACCCGCCTCCGGGCAATTGCGTAACCATTTCCCAGGTAAGCGAAGGAAATCCGTGTTTCACAATCGTCCAGATAATGCTGGCGAAAAAGGCAAAAACGGTGAACGTGGCTACTATCATCAAAAAATGAACGATCTTTTCTTCTATAAACTTGAATTTCATAACTTAATCTTTTTTTCTACCTGTTGAAGTATAATACGCGATACCGCATTGAATATCATAATGATAACAAACATCACCAGCGCGGCGAACATCAGCGCGGACTCGTACATCGGCATGGAGAGCATTTCGCCGTAATTGTTGGCGATAAGCGCCGACAAAGGATAACAGCTATCGAACAGGGATTCGGGATTTTTTACCATATTCCCGCAAACCATCAACACGGCCAAGGTTTCCCCGAATGCTTTGGAAACGGCCAACACAACGGCAGCGATAATGCCGGGAAGCGCTTTCCGAACCACTACTAAAAAAGAGGTTTGCCAACGGGTAGCTCCCAGCGCAGCCGAAGCATCCTTGAAATCTTGCGGCACCGTGGAAAATATCTCGATAAACAAGCTGACAAGCAGAGGGATGATCATCACGCTGAGTACCACTCCTCCGGCAAGCACCGTATATCCGCTGGTATAATCCACAAAAAGAGGGCCTAATACATCCGAAATAAACGGCACTATAATCAGTATTCCCCAAACGCCATACACAACAGACGGTATTCCCGCCAAAATATCCAACACCGGAAAAACCAATTTCTTTACCCACGACTGCGCATTTTCCGTCAGGTATAAAGCCGTTAATAAAGCAATGGGAAAGGCAATCAGGATAGCAATTCCGGTTACGTAAACCGAACTGAGGATGAAGGATAAAAAGCCAAACTTTCCGGACATTGGACTCCATTCCGAATCAGACAATAATTGCCAAACCGAATTTTCAGCGATGATGGGAGCGGATTTTAGATACAAACCAACTCCCATGAATAATAAAATCAATAAGGAAATAACGGTCAGCGACTGCATCACTACTTTGGCAGCCTTATCTTTGAATACACGTTTTTTTAATGCGCTAATGTGGTTCATCACATTATTTTAGCTTTTGAACTTCGGCGTCCAGTTTCTCCCGGCTCAAACGGATGTATCCGGTTTCCGCGGCAAATTGTTGTCCTTCGGTAAGCACATATTCCAAAAAGGCAATCACTTCCGGTTTGACCGGTTTTCCTTTGCTTACCAAATACAAATCGCGGGCAGGAGGCGAAGGATATTTCCCTTCATGAATGGCGGCTACAAGGGTTTCCGTTGTTTGATAAAAGTCCTCTTCCGGATCAATCCGCCCGTTTTCATTTATGTCCAACGGGATGACATCCAATCCCTCGAAAGGTTTTTTTGAATGTTGGTCGTAAACGTAAGCAATGTTGTTATAGCCGATACTCACTTTGTCTTTCCGAACGGCATCTGCCACACCCGGGTCGCCAAAAACGGCTGTCGCTTTCAAGTTCTCTTGTTTGAGGCCTAACCATGCGGCAAATGTTTCACCTGCGCCACAAGCATCCGAACGGGTAAATACATGCACGGGGATTTTACTGTCCGTACCCAGCGCCTGTCCCCAGGTTTTGATTTCTTCATTCCATAGTTTTTTGGCAATCTCTCGCTTTAA
>JAISJX010000211.1 GCA_031261145.1 Tannerella sp. | reverse complement strand
ATGCGACCCTACCTACACAGGTGCCAACTTGGGTATGGCGATACCCGAATTAAGGACAGTAGCGGTAGAAACAATCAAAATAAGAAGGCATTGACGGCCAGACCTATATCATTTGCGACCCTACCTATATCAATGCAGAAATCGGCGACGCCATGCCCCAATACAAAACCATGGGCGCCAATATCGTAAAGTTATGATACTATCAATTTTGAATCAGATAAATCATCAAAATCATTCTAAAATCACAGTTCAGACATGAAATTATCCGCCGGAAACACCACCCCTGTCTGACGACGTATTTCATCCATAATCTCAATGGTAATCAATGAGTTTTCGAGGGAATTGACGGCCGACTCGGAACGTCCGTACTGAATAAGGTCGATAAATTCCGCTATTTCGTAATAATATTCGTTCTTTTCGACTTTGGGCAGAATGTTCTCTTTTGCTCCGTTTCGGCGGGTGAGCGTCGCGTCACTGATGATATTGATTCGGTTCAGGGTAATCAATCCGTCTTCGCCCTGTATCTCGGTTGGCAGTTGAGAGTTGGCTATTTTGCTGTACAATACGGTGGCATTGAAGTCATTGTATGTGAAATTGACGCAGCCGTGCCCGTCCGTACCGCTGTACAACCGAACTCCGGCGGCTTGAACCGTTCGGGGACGACCGAAAAGAACGACCATCGGATAAATGGTATATACGCCGATGTCCATCACGGCTCCATTGCTGAACTCAGGATTGAACGCATTCAGCACAATCCCTTCTTTCAGTTTGTCATAGCGGGATGAATACTGACAGTAACAAGCGAAGTATTGCCTGACCGTACCGATTTCAGGCAACGCTTTTTGTACTGCCCGGAAACCCGGCGTCAGCGTAGGTTTCATGGCTTCCATCAATACGACGTGATTGTCTTTGGCGGTTGTTATCATCCGCCTGACTTCCGCCGCATTGGAGGCAAAAGCCTTTTCACAAAGTACATGTTTGCCGTGCTGCATACAGAGGATGCTCTGTCCGGCATGGTAAGCATTGGGCGAGGCGATGTAAACCGCATCAATCGAGGGACTTTCCGCCATTGCCTGAAGGGAAGTAAAGGTTTGTGGAATCTGGTGTTTAGCGGCAAACTGTTTCGCGGTATCTTCCGAACGCGAACATACGGCCGCCAATTCAAACCGCTCGTCTTCCCGGCCGCCGGCAATAACCCAGTCGGTGATAAAGTTGGTGCCGACTACGCCAAATCTGATTTTATTTTTACTCATGATATAACTAATTTATTTTCTGTTTTTGAGAAGATGGGGACAATGTTTGATTGGTTTAGTATCAGGCAATAAGCGGCGTCTTTATCCAGATTATTCGCTTTCAACCGTTTGATATGTTCCGTCTGCTCAATCATTCCCGGTAAATCCGATTGCGCCTTCTGCCATAGCGAACGCGCAATCGTAGCCGCATCGCCTGCGGGTTGATAACCATGCGATTGCAAAATATCCACTAATGCTCCGCCAAACAACGTATCTTCCGTATTTATCTTATCTTCCCAACCGGAGCATAACACGACCACATCCCGTTTTTCCCGCACGCAATAATCCGCCACGGCTTGTAGATTGATAAATGCGCCGATAAGAATGCGGTACGCCTTTTCTGCACAGCGGATAGCTTTCGTACCGTTAGTTGTGGTGAAAACAAGCTCTTTCCCTTTCACCTTTTCCGGCGTATAGTCGAATGGCGAATTTCCGAAATCGGCAAAATCACACCGGCGCACATTGCGTTCCGCGCCCACCAAAAAGCCCTCAGCTTTATAAGCCTGCGCTTCTTCAACCGTCGCTACCGGACGAATACTGCGGGCGCCGCTCTCAAAAGCCGCCGTAATAGTTGTAGTGGCGCGATAAATATCGACCACCACAACCACTGCCTCCGCACGATGATAGAGCGGATACAGCGCAGGAGACATACATACATCTACAATCATTTTCTTTTTATTTGCGGAACGGCAACTTAACCACTTGAGCTACTAAGTTTTTATTCCGAACCTGAATCAATATTTCCGAGCCGGCAGTTGCATATTCGGGTTTGACATAACCTAAGCCGATACCTTTGCGCAGCAATGGCGACATGGTGCCGGAAGTCACTGTTCCTATCGGCTCGCCGTCTTTATTTACAATCTCGTATCCGTGGCGTGGAATGCCTTTATCGATCAATTCAAAAGCGCATAATTTGCGGCTAACGCCCTCCTTCTTTTGGCGTTCCAGAGCGGCGCGGTTGGTGAAATTCTTTCCGTCCACAAATTTGGTTATCCATCCTAATCCGGCTTCGATAGGAGATGTCGTATCGTCCAAGTCGTTACCATACAGGCTATAACCCATTTCCAACCGGAGCGTATCACGTGCGCCTAAACCAATCGGCAGGATACCCTCCGGTTTACCGGCTTCAAAAATAGCATTCCATAGTTGCATACCGTCTTCGGGATAGAAATAAAGCTCAAAGCCCCCTGCACCGGTATATCCTGTGTTCGAGATAATTACATTCTTGCATCCGGCAAATTCACCGGTTATGAAAGCATAATAAGGAATAGACGACAAATCGACTGGCGTAAGGCGTTGCAAGACATCAATGGCTTTCGGCCCCTGCACCGCCAATTGTCCCATCCAATCCGAGGCGTTCTCCAATTCGGCGCCTATGCTGTTGTGGCTGAGACACCAAGCCCAGTCCTTTTCGATATTGGAGGCATTCACGACCAAGAGATATTTTTCATCTTCAAAGTGATAAACCAAGATGTCATCCACGATACCACCCTGTTCGTTCGGGAAGCAACTGTATTGCGCTTTTCCGAGCGGTATCACAGACGCATCATTAGATGTGACGCTCTGGATAAAATCAAGCGCTTTCGGGCCTTTTACCCAGATTTCGCCCATGTGAGAAACGTCAAAAACGCCTGCGCTCCGGCAAACAGCCAGATGTTCGTTGATGATACCCGTATATTCGATAGGCATGTTATACCCTGCAAACTCATGCATTTTTGCTCCTAACGCAATATGCAATTCTGTAAATGGTGTTGTCTTCATATAAATTTGATTATTTGTATAATTGTTTCCATACTCTTTTCTAAAGACCGGACCGGCAAAAATTCGTAACGTCCGTGAAAGTTCAAGCCGCCGGTAAAAATATTGGGACAGGGAAGTCCTTCAAACGAAAGGCGTGCGCCGTCCGTTCCTCCGCGAACAGGTTTGATGCGGGGCGTAACGCCGACAGCAACCATCGCTTTGTGCGCCAGTTCGACAATCTCCTTCTTCTGTTCCACGATTTCGCACATATTATAATATTGATCGCGGATTTTCAAGGTCACGCAATGGGCGTATTTTTCGTTCAACTGCCCGACTATCGACCGGAGCAATTCTTTTTTCGCTTCAAACAGCGGACGGCTATGGTCGCGGATAATGTAAGACAGATGAGCGTCTTCCACCGTTCCCGACAGATGGGTCAGATGAAAAAAGCCTTCGTACCCTTCCGTATGCTCCGGGCGTTGTCGGGCAGGTAACGCATTATTGAGTTCGATAGCGATTAACGAGGCGTTCACCATTTTATCTTTGGCATATCCGGGGTGAACATTGCGTCCCTGTATGGTTATTTTCGCTTCGGCGGCATTGAAGTTTTCATATTCCAACTCGCCGATTTCACCCCCGTCAACCGTATAAGCCCACTCACATCCAAACTGTTGCACATCGAAGAAATTTGCACCCCGTCCGATTTCCTCATCCGGCGTAAAAGCTATGCGTATTTTCCCGTGTTTAATTTCCGGGTGTTCTTTCAACTGTTGAATCGCCGAAATAATCGCGGCAACGCCGGCTTTATCATCAGCGCCAAGCAACGTAGTTCCATCCGTCACAATCAATTCCTGCCCGATAAATTGATTCAGTTCAGGAAAAACATCCGGCGAAAGAATGATTGATAGCTTGTCATTCAATACAATATCGCCTCCCGTATAAGTGATTATCCGCGGTTTGACATCTTTACCCGAAAAATCGGGACTGGTATCCAAATGAGCGATAAACCCGACGGCAGGACGATTTGTGTCCGGCACATTAGACGGCAGCGTTGCCATCACATACCCGTTTTTATCCAGCGCAACATCATCCAGTCCAATCGAGTGGAGTTCACCGGCCAACGCTTCCGCGAAAATGCGTTGTCCCGGCGTACTTGGAACGGTACAAGAATCTTCATCCGATTGCGTATCGAATGTGATATAGTTTAAAAAACGGTCTAATACATTCATTATCATCATAAAATCAATTTTGAGCGCTTGGCTTCTGATGTACAAAAATACGGAAATTTTAGATTCAACCAAAAATTTATTTGCAATGTCTAAAAAAACACCTACCTTTGCACCCGGGTAAGTCCTATACGGCCAGCTCCCTCGGAATCCCCCAGGGTTTGATCGCAGCAAGGGTACTTGGTTGTAGCGGCGCGATATAGTAAGCTTACCCACTTGCCTCTTTAGCTCAGTTGGCCAGAGCACGTGATTTGTAATCTCGGGGTCGTTGGTTCGAATCCGACAAGAGGCTCAAAAATCCAAATCGAAAAAAATGAACGAAATCGTATGTGGTAGTGTACAACTAACAACGTACGTTTTTGTATAAGCAACTATTCCAAACGGGACAAAAATCATTCCCCCTGCGTAATTACAAAGTCCTGTGTAACAGTATATTTTATTCGATATACGACTGCTTGGGGCGTCAGGGTTTCCTGTACGGTCAAATAACCGTTTGAGGGGAAAAGCGGGTCAAACTCAAGGATATGAATGTCATTTTGCAAGTCGGCCACCTTTTGTTCCATCATCTTAAATGCTGTTTCTTTGGCGCTCCAACAAACTAATAATACGGTCGTTTCTGGATTCTCACCCAGCACTGACAACTCTTTTTCATTCAGGAAACGTGTTTTGATTTTGTGAATACGCTCCGAACGATATTCAATGTCAATCCCTACCGGTTTGTCCAAACCCAACAAAATGGCGGCATATCCCTTTGTATGGGAGATGCTTATGCGATATTCAGAGTCCGGCAAATAAGGAACGCCACTGTCATGATAAGCAATGGTTGCATTCACACACAATTCTTTCAGGAGCAACCGGACGGCCAGCCATTCCGATTTCCTGCTGTCGGATTTACAATGTTGCAGGTGAGGCATATATTCTTCCGTACGACCGCTCAGACAGAGCAATTCTTCCCAACGCTCCTCTATTTTCCAAATCCCCCACAACGGCGACTGATATTTTTGCAAAACCGGCATAACTTATTTCCAATGAAAAGATTGGATTAGCTCAATCATGTCATTTTGTAAATAACGGGTGACGGGAGCCAATGAATCGACATTCGGTTTACATTGATAGTACAAAGCGCCCCGAAAAAAATGGTTGTTACTGTCAGTCAGCATGAATTGAATCGGCGAAACGGCGTCTCCATCAATTTCAAACAATGTGCCGTAAACATGAATAGCCTGGTTTTCATACGCCTGTTCCTTTATCGCATCAGCCGTTCTCACTGTGCGGGCAACCAATTCCCTGCATTCATTTTCGGCCGGAGAAAGTTCTCCCGGCGTAATCTGTTGATAACTGCAATAGAGCTTCGCATTCAGCGTCTCATACGACAGGTTCATCCATCCCCCGGTTGCATCCAACGGCGGAAGTTCAACCGTCACTAATTGAGACACATGAAAGGAATACGGTAATTCGTCCGGCGAAAAATCCAGATAATGCGCTTCCGGTATATCTATGCGATAAAACCCGCGAGGTTTGGGCATTGCAGCGTCAGAACACGAAATACATAAAACTAAAAAGAAGATTCCTATCAGGCTTCGGCCGGTTACTCTTTTTTTTTTATCCGGTTCATCGATGATGCTGAATTTGATTTTCAGCACCCTGCGTTCATCCGCTTCTAATATCCGGAAACGATAGTTCTTATAATCAATTATTTCTCTTTTTCGGGGAAGCGTTACTTTGATTTTCAACAAAAGTCCTGCGAGCGTTTCGACTTCTTCCGTCAATTTTCCAAATACCTCTTCATCAATGTCTGTTTCACGGAAGAAATCATTCAATTGTATCTTACCCTCAAAGATATAGCTTCCATCCGGCAATACAAAAAAGTTCTTTTCGTCCGTATCATATTCGTCCGAAATTTCGCCGATAATCTCCTCAATAATATCTTCCATCGTAACTAATCCCGACGCACATCCAAATTCATCCACCACGATGGCGATGTGCACTTTGTTAGAACGAAATTCTTCCAGCAAACCATCAATTTTCTTTGTTTCCGGGATAAAATAGGGTGGCCGTACCAAATTCTGCCACGGAGATGTATTCGTATTATCAATCAGTGTCAGTAAATCTTTGACATACAGGACGCCCACAATATCGTCTTCCGTTTCTTCATAGACCGGAATGCGAGAATAACCTGTTTTTTTGATGATCTCCAAAACTTCCTTGATGTCACACTTACTATCAACCGACGTCATATCCAGTCGTGGAACCATAATTTCATCCGCCGTTTTGTTGTAGAAATGAATAATATCTTCCAACATCTCTTTCTCGTCAATGGTATCTTTCGAGATAATGGCGGATTCGTTTGCGGAAGCGTCGTTTTTATGCGCCGTTGTCGCCTGAGGCATCTTATATTGAGTTATCGGGCGACATATCCGGTTGATTATCAAAAAGTGTGGCGCCGCTTTTTGTGCCAGATACAATTCGTTGTTCCGCACAATACACTTTGGCAAAACTTCGCACAATACATATAATAATACAGCCAATCCAAGCGCTATCAAAACTTCGCGATCCGCCGTTAACATTTGCCCGCATAAAAAAGCATGCGCATAAGGCAAAAGCGCCCCAAACAACAGGATGATAATCACAGAACGAACAAAAGACACTGCATGATGTATTTGCCGTGAATGTTCTATTACTTGTCTGATATATTTGTATTTATCATCTCTGTCGTCTCTGTTTTCATCCATTTCCTCCCTCAAAAAAGGATAAAACAATGCCCGTTCGCCTACCGACAGTAAGCAGGCGAACAGCACCAATAGGAGGACGATAACGAGTATAATAATAGAACTTATAATAGGCTCGGAAATAAAAACCAACAACAATTGGCTCGGAAAATAATCGTCTGAATCCAAGGAGTTATTTTATTAGTTTATACTTTTTAGAACGGCAAATCATCCGTTTCGTCCGATATCGGCGGCTCAATCACCGGGGGCTGGCTCGCCTGTGACGGGGCGACAGATGCCGGTGCGGCGCTGCTTCCACCTTCTACCGGTTCCGGTCTTTTACCGCCGGAGAAAAACTCAATCCTGTCGGCATAAACTTCAGTTATGTACCGTTTTATACCATTCGGATCGTCATAGTTGCGGTTGCGGATTTTTCCTTCCACATATACAAACGAACCTTTCTTAACGTACTTTTCTACAAATTGTACGCGCTCGCGAGTCGCTACAATATTGTGCCATTCCGTTCTTTCCGGCACTTCCGTTCCATTTGCCAGGGTGTAACCTCTGTCGGAAGTTGCAACCGAAAAATTCGCAATCGCATTTCCATTGTCAAAATATTTCACAGTAGGGTCTTTCCCCACGTTTCCGATTAATATTACCTTATTCAATGACATACCACTCTCTTTTTAAGTTTATAATTAATTTACAAACATACGGTTTTTTTCGATGATCACAAAGAAATTTCAAGAAAAAAACAGTAATTTCTCATTTTTTTTAGCGCATTTTCGATAAGTAGTTGTAAATCAGTTTTGGAACAGGATAATCCCCGACAG
The DNA here is from genome assembly GCA_031261145.1 of Tannerella sp. The sequence continues at coordinate 299 of JAISJX010000211.1, read as the reverse complement.
CCGTTATGGGCGTTTTCTCGTACATATATAATAATGTATAGGGTTCTGCCCGGATTTCCACTTTATAAAATGTCGCATGTAAGATTTGGTGCGATAAAACATGCCTGACCCCGCTGTCCTCAACCGACCAAACCGCGTCGCCGGTTTCCCCGAAAAGTTCTTTGAACGCCGGCGTTTCTTTTAATTCGGCAAAATCCATGGGATGTTCGGTCTCGATCAACGGAAGTTCAAATAATCCTTCCCAAATATCTTTTTCCGCACGGCGATGCAAAAACGTGTCTCCATTATATATAATGTAG
>JAISJX010000108.1 GCA_031261145.1 Tannerella sp. | reverse complement strand
AAGGGTACAAAGACTACAGTAAAACACTGATGCTGGCGCAAGTGGAACTCAAGCAGGATTTGGGTTTTATTCTGAAAGGCTTGTCGGCAAGAGGATTGTACAACACCACACGCTATTCCTATTTCGATGTATCCCGTGATTATGCACCGTTTTATTACAGTCTGGGCAATTACGACAGACAGACCGGAGAATATATGTTGCAGGCATTGAACCCGCTTACAGGCAGCGAATACATCAATCATTTCGGAACAAGCGAAGATGTAACCACTACGGTGTATTACGAGGCTGCGCTACAATATGCCAATACCTTTGCCGAAGACCACAGTGTGGGCGGTTTACTGGTGCTCACCGGACGCAATGAGTTGCGTGGAAACATCAAAAACGATTTGCAGTTGTCATTTCCCTACCGCAATGTCGGCTTGTCCGGTCGTCTGACTTACGGCTACAAAAACAAATATTTCATTGAAGGTAATTTCGGCTACAACGGTTCTGAACGTTTTGCGCAAAGCGAAACATTCGGTTTCTTCCCTTCCGCAGGATTGGGCTACCTGATTTCCAACGAAGATTTCTGGCAACCCTTTGAAAAAACCGTCAACAAGTTGAAACTGAAAGCTACTTACGGTCTGGTGGGTAATGACGCTATCGGAGATTCGGACGACCGTTTCTTCTATCTGTCCAAAGTAAATATGAGCGACGCGGGCAAAGGCATGGCTTTCGGAACTGAACGGGCGTACAGCCGGAACGGTATTTCGATTTCACGTTATGCCGACCCTGACATTACATGGGAAACGGCTTACAAACAAAACTACGGTATTGAACTTGGACTGTTTAATAAATTTGAAGCTCAAGTGGATTATTTCCGCGAACATCGCACGAATATTTTGCAAACACGTGCCGACATTTCCACCACCATGGGTTTGCAGGCAACGCCCAAAGCCAATATTGGCGAAGCGCTCGGTTCGGGTATCGATTTGTCAGTCGATTATTCGCAATCGTTCAGACCTGATTTCTGGTTGACGGTACATGGTAATTTTACTTATGCCCACAGCGAGTACAAAGTATTTGAAGAACCGGTTTATGCCGGACAGCCTTGGCGTTTGCATGTAGGTCAACCTTTGCAGCAAAGTTTCGGACTGATAGCCGAACGTCTTTTTATTGATGATGAAGATGTGAGAAATTCTCCCACACAGTTGTGCGGTGAATACGGCAAAGGCGATATCAAGTACAAGGACATCAATATGGACGGCAAAATCGACATGCAGGATGTTTTAGCCATCGGTTATCCCACTACGCCTGAAATTATCTATGGCGGCGGTTTTTCCATGGGATATAAAAATTTCGATTTGTCCGCATTCTTTCAGGGATCGGCCTATTCGTCCCTGTTTATTAATGTGAAAAATGTTTCTCCTTTCCTTGATACGGACGAAAATAACAGTATCAATTCCCAGAATCAACTGCTGCAAATGATCGCCGATAACCATTGGTCGGACGAAAACCGCAACCCGCATGCTTTCTGGCCCCGGCTCACCGACCGCTATCTGGAAAATAACGGACAGAGAAGTACGTGGTTTATGCGTGACGGCGCTTTTGTACGATTGAAAACGTTGGAGTTCGGCTATACCGTACCGCAAAATCTGGCGAACAAAATGCACCTCGGCATGCTCCGTTTCTATCTGAGCGGCACTAACCTGCTGACATGGAGCAAATTCAAATTGTGGGACCCGGAACAGGGCGGTAACGGATTGAATTATCCTGTCCAGCGCGTGTTCAATGTCGGTATTAATATAAGTTTATAAATTATAATACAATCACATAAGATGAAAAATATAAATATATTCAATCAAATTACAATCGCACTCATTGCAGTGTCATTGTCTTCGTGTAGTGACTATATGAATGTAGTGCCCGATGATATACCTACGATGGAACACGCATTCAGTAACCGCACCACAACAGAAAGGTTTCTGTTCACTTGTTATTCCTATCTGGACGACCCGGCTGCGTATTTCACTCAATACGGTCTGATGTCGAGCCGCGAATGTTGGCTGTTGCCTTTGGAGGCTTCTTCGTGGAATTTGGTTGGCGGCAACAATGATGGAAGTGATTTTTATGCATGGCGTGTCGCCAAAGGCGAACAAAACTCCAACAGCCCGCTTCTCCAAATCTGGGATGGCGGCAGGTACATATCCATCCGCGACTGTGATATTTTTTTAGAAAATATTGACAAACCCACAGGCATTGAGCCGGGCGAAAAAACGAGATGGATAGCAGAGGTGAAATTCCTGAAAGCTTATTATCATTATTGCCTCTTGCGACAGTACGGTCCGGTTCCTATTATCAGGAAAAGCCTTTCTATCGGGGCTTCGCCCGATGAAGTACGCGTGTATCGCGACCCGGTGGACGACGTAGCCGCCTATATCGTTTCGCTTTTAGAAGAAGCGCTGCCGGATTTACCCGAAGAAATAATCAATGAAACCGAAGAAATGGGACGCGCTACACAGGGTATTGCACTGGCTTTGAAGGCACAGGTGCTGACGCTTGTAGCCAGTCCGCTGTTCAACGGCAATCCTTTGTACCGGAATTTTGTCGATAAACGCGGAACACCGCTTTTTGCCCGGGAAGTTGACCCGCGCAAATGGGAAGCAGCCGCCAATGCCATTAAAGCGGCGATTGATTTTGCCGAAAATAAGGCGCACCGGGAACTATATACATTTCAGGATTATTTAATAAACGTAAGCCCGTCCATTGCACAGGAAATGAGCATACGTGGCGCTATAACCGAACGTTGGAACAAAGAGATTATTTGGGGATCTACAAGCTCCCGTTTCGTTGACAACTTGCAAAGATTATCCAGTGTACGTACAATATCCGGTAATAGCATGGGACAGATCAGTTGTTTGGCGCCAACGCTGGATGTTGCCGAACTGTTCTATACCGACAACGGATTGCCTATAGCGGAAGACAGAAACTACAATCAATTGTATTCTAATATTTTCGCGACTTCTATAGCCGCCGCTGCCGACAACGATCATATCCGGTCGGGTTTTGAAACCGCCAACTTGCATTTTCACCGTGAACCGCGTTTTTACGCATCGCTCACTTTCGATGGCGGCTATTTCTTCGGCAATTCCAATGTACAAAGAAATGTGAACATGAAAATGGGAACGGATGGCGGGCGTTTTGGCACGGGAATGTATTCCATAACCGGTTATTTTCCCAAGAAACTGGTAACCCGGCAAGCCGTACTTTCCGCCACAACTTGGTCCGGATACTGGTATTCCTATCCCTATATTCGCT
>JAISJX010000098.1 GCA_031261145.1 Tannerella sp. | reverse complement strand
CGCTGCGGCGAGGCTTTATCTCGTTGTCCTGATTTTGCAAGCGTACGTCTTTGACCAATGGCATATCCCGTTTGTTGTAACGGTGATTATCAGCGTCATCTTTATTTGGTTATACACCTGCCGGAGCGGCATTAAAACGATTATCTGGACGGATACCTTGCAAGCGATTTGTTTCATTGGGATGTTAGTCCTGATTATCTGGCAAGTGAAAGGATTGATGGGATTAGATACCGCAGGATTGGTGCGAACCGTCACGGAAAGTCCGCACTTCCGGATGTTTGAGTTCAACGATTGGTTCAGCACGCAGAATTTCTGGAAACAATTCTTTAGCGGTGTGTTTGTTACGATTGTGATGACCGGTTTAGACCAGGATATGATGCAAAAAAACCTGTCCTGTAAGAATCTGAAAGAGGCAAAGCGGAACATGTACAGTTACGGTTTTGCGTTTATCCCGATTAATTTCCTGTTTCTTTCTCTGGGCGTCTTGCTGATTACGCTGGCCTCGCAGCAAAACATTGAATTACCGGTGGCGGGAGATGATATTGTCCCGATGTTTTGCACTTCCGGGCTGTTGGGTAATTCCGTGCTTGTCTTTTTTACCATTGGCATTATCGCCGCCGCTTTCAGCAGCGCCGATTCGGCATTGACTGCCCTGACGACCTCTTTCTGCGTGGATATTCTCGGTATTGAACGCGAAGAAGCGACAAAAGCCAAACGAACCCGTATAAAGGTACATATATTAATGTCTGTTCTGTTCGTCGCGATTATTCTGGCTTTTAAAGCGGTCAATAGCCGGAGTGTGATTGACGCCATTTATATGCTTGCGTCTTACACGTATGGTCCGCTGCTGGGATTATTTACTTTCGGATTATTTACGAAGCGGAAGCCGGAAGACCGGTTTATTCCGTATATTTGCATAGCCTCTCCGCTGATTTGCTTCGCGGCGGATTATTTTGTGTCCCATGCGACGGGTTACAGGTTTGGCTATGAGATGTTGATGTTGAACGGAGCGATTACGTTTGCAGGTTTGTGGCTGGCGTCGCATCCTGTTCAAAAAGTAGAACTAAAAAAAATAGATTGAATCATGGAGATAAAAAAAGCGGAATTTGTAGTCAGTAATACGGACGTAAGGAAGTGTCCGGAGGGAAATCTTCCCGAATATGGCTTTATCGGCCGGTCGAATGTGGGAAAATCGTCCCTGATTAATATGCTGACCGGACAGAAGCAATTGGCAAAGACCTCACAGCGTCCCGGTAAAACGCAGTTGATTAATCATTTTATCATCAATGATGACTGGTATCTGGTGGACCTTCCCGGCTACGGCTATGCGCAACGGGGAAAAGAAGGGCGTGAGAATATCCGGCGGATTATCGAGGATTATATTCTGGAACGCACCTCGCTGACCAACCTGTTTGTATTGTTGGACTGCCGACACGAAGCGCAGAAAATAGACTTGGAATTTATGGAATGGTTAGGCGAAAACGGGATTCCTTTTTCGATTATTTTCACCAAAACGGACAAGGTCGGGAAAGTCCGGTTGCAGGAAAACATACGGGCTTATTCGGCGAAAATGTTGGAATCGTGGGAAGAATTGCCGCCCATCCTGACTTCATCGGCCGAGAAAAGGGAAGGGAAGGAGGAGATTCTGAGCTATATCGAAACGATTAACCGCCAACTGAAAAGCCATGGCTAAGACCAATGCGATGCGATTGCTGGAGCAGGCGGGGATTGTTTACCGGACAGTGGAATACGAATACGACGAAAACAACCTTGCAGGCGAGCATGTGGCCGAAATGATTGGACTGCCACAGGAACAGGTATTTAAAACCCTGATAGCGCATGGCGACAAAACCGGCGTTCAGGTGTTTTGTATCCCGGTCAATGGCGAGCTGGATTTGAAAAAAGCGGCTTCCGTCACCCAAAATAAGAAATTGGAGATGCTTCATGTCAAAGATTTGTTGAACACGACCGGCTATATTCGCGGCGGCTGTTCACCGGTCGGGATGAAGAAGAAATTCGACGCGTTTATAGACGAAACAGCCACTCTGTTTGACGAAATCAGTGTCAGCGCCGGAGTGCGGGGATGCCAGATGATTTTGCATCCGGACGACTTAATTCGTTTTACGGAAGCCACAATTTGTGATATAGTGGCCTATTTGTAAAAAAAGATTTTTATCTTTGCCGTAGATTAGAAAACAATAAAATGGGAACAAAAATGAAAAAGATTTTCGGACTTTTGGTTATATTCGTTTTGGCGGGATTTATGGGATGTAAGGAAAGCTGCAAAAATTCAGCGCTTTACGGTTATGTAAGCATCTGTTTGCCGGAGGTGAAAGGGATGACGGAATGTCATGACCATCCAGGTGTTCAGTCGGTTATCAAACCGTATCTGGCATCCGGCCCTATTTTGGGCTATTATCTGAATAATGAGACGTATAAACAGGTGGACAGGCTGAGCGAAATCACGTATCAGGACTATTTCATGATTTATGGGGATTATCTGAGGGAAAATTATAACGCGACAGCCGCGGATTTGGAGGCCATGACCGTCGAATTGGAACAGACGCTTTTCCGGGGCGATAATTTTGACCAGGTCAGCTCGAAAGTGGAAGAGTATTATGGCTCGATAAC
>JAISJX010000053.1 GCA_031261145.1 Tannerella sp. | reverse complement strand
TTTCACTTCCGGATTAAGGATGTCATCCTCCTCTTCGGGCGTACAGGAAGAATGGGAAAAAATCAGACAAACACTTAAAAACAGGAATAACCCGAACGAATTTAACTTCGTTTTGCTGTAATAATTCATAACTCTATTTTTTTTAAATCATACCTTTTCTATTCATGATGATACGGTTCTTTCCGCAAAATCGTCATCGCCCGGTAAAGCTGCTCGACAAAAACGGGGCGAATCATCTGGTGCGAAAACGTCATCTTACTGATGGATATCCGTTCAGGGACAGCCCGATAAACCGCTTCACTAAACCCGTAAGGGCCTCCGATCACAAATACAAGCCGTTTGAACGTCATACACATTTTCTTTTCGAGATACGAGGCAAACTGCACCGAAGTGTATTCTTTGCCTTTCTCGTCCAGCAATACCGCCTGATCACCGGTCTGCAATGCCTTCAGAATCAGTTCGCCTTCCTGTTCTTTTTGTTGCGCTTCCGTTCTGTTTCCGGCATATTTCAAATCCGGAATCACCTCTGTTTCAAAGGGAATATAATGCTTCAACCGTCCCTGATACTCGTTCAGCGCGTCACCCCAATAAGGAGCATCCGTTTTTCCTATCATCAATAATAACACTTTCATATCTATTTCATTCGGTTTTAAGAATCACTTCCCGCAGCAAAAGTATGAATTATTTCAATTATAATCTGTTAAATATATATTTTTTATCAATAAAAACGCCGGATTTCGATAGGGTTTTGACGGCCGAACCTGTCTTATAGGTAAACAAACGAATTATTCATTTTTTAAAACAATATCAATATGAGAACAAAATGCTTATCAATCATGTCATTGACACTTATTCTCCACATCATTTGCGGGGGGTATTCCATTCATGCGCAGGAATCGACGGATTTTTACACAATCAGTGGCGTCGTAAAAGACCAGAAAACCAACAAAAAAGTAGAGTACGTAAACGTCTCTGCCGTAGGAACAACTGTCGGAACGGTAACGAACGAAGACGGAGAATTTGCCCTTAAACTGGATAACTCTTTGCGGGTAACCGAAATCCAGTTATCGTGTGTCGGTTATTATAATACGCGGATTTCGATTAGCAAAAGCGACAAGCTGAATCAGACTTTTTATATCAATTCGCAATCGTTTCTGCTTAGCGAAGTCGAAGTGTTCAGTTGGCAGAATCCGAGGGATCTGGTCAAAGCCGCCGCGGCTAAAATAGCTGATAATTACAGTAATACGCCGAATATGCTTACCGGTTTTTACCGGGAAACGATTCAGAAAAGACGTAAATACATTACGATTTCGGAAGCCGTCCTGCACGTTTATAAAACCGGGTATGAATCGAGCATCAACAACGACCGGATACAGATTCTCAAAGGGCGGCGGCTGATGAGTCCCAAAGCCGGCGACACGCTGAGCGTGAAACTTCTCGGAGGGCCGAACATGACGGTTTTTCTGGATATAGTCAAGAATCTTGACATCCTGCTGTCCGACGAAATGCTCCAATTCTATTCCTATAAAATGGGCGAAGCGACGTTGATTAACGATAAGTTGCACTATGTCGTTCAATTTCAACCGCAGGTTACGCTTCCAATCCCGCTCTATTCCGGGGTGTATTATATAGATCGGGAGACGCTCGCCTTTACACGCGCCGAATTTAGTCTCGACATGTCGGATAAGTTGAAAGTGACGGACATGATATTGAGAACTAAACCCCGGGGACTTCGTTTTTCGCCCGAAGAAGTTTCGTCCGTGGTCACTTACAAACAATATAACGGGAAATCGTACCTGAATTATGTGCGCAACGAAATCCAATTCAAATGCGACTGGAAACGCCGGTTGTTTGCGACGAACTATTCGGTTATTAATGAATCTGTTATAACGGATATCCGGGAAAATAATGTGGAAAAGATTCCGTCGAGGGACGCCTTTTCCGCCAATCATTCCCTGAGCGAAGAGGTTTCGGCCTACTTCGACGAGGATTTCTGGGGATCGTATAATATTATCGAACCGACCGAATCGTTGGAAAATGCAGTAAACAAATTGCGGAAACTGCAACATTCAACGCAATAAATCCGTATATTTGTCTCCTTCAAGAGATAGATTAGTATGCTGGATGATATCATCGTTTTCAAAAAGATTAAAGATGGCGACATAAAGGCGTTTGAATGTATTTTCCGCCGGTACTATGCCCCGCTTTGCCTCTATGCCTCCGGCATCACCGGGCGCACGGACGTGGCGGAAGATATGGTTCAGGAGGTGTTCTACAACATCTGGAAAGACCGGGAATCCATTCAGGTGCTGCAATCCGTGAAAAGTTACCTTTACGGCGCGGTAAAGAATCAATCGCTCCGGTATATGGAACACCTTCAGGTTCATGAACGCTACTGTGAATCTGCGGGAAAGGAAAACGAGACGTCGGACGAGCCTTCCCCGCAGGAACAACTGGAATATGCCGAACTGGAAGGTATTATAAACCGTACATTAAAGAAATTACCCAAACGGCGAAGGCAGATATTCCGGATGCATCGCCTGGAGGGGCAGAAATATAAAGAAATAGCCGGACACTTTTCCATCTCCCCCAAGACCGTCGAAGCGGAAATGACAAAAGCGTACCGGGTATTGCAGCAAGAAGTTGAGAAATATACACAACGTAGAATATGATTGAAAAAAAATATACTGTCACCGACAGAGCCTGGGAGCATCTGTATCAACGGTTAAACCGCGACGGCTTACTGTCCGGGAAGGAGGAGGCAACGGCGCATCCTTCTTTCCGGCCGGCAACGTTCCGGTGGGCGGTCTGCGCGGCCGTATTACTTATCGGGTCACTATCCGGCTGGCTCCTAATCCATCACGACGCCCGGAAACCGGCATGGATGGTTGTGCATAACGACAGGAATGCGTCCACGTTAGTCACCATGCTGGAAGACAGTTCGATTGTCTATTTGCTGGGCGAGGCGTCGATACAATACCCCGGCTCCTTCGGGGACGGGAAGCGCGAAATCAAGCTAAAGGGCGACGCCTTTTTTGAAGTGAGCCGGAATCCCGGCCGCCCCTTCCTGATTGATACCAAACCGGCTGCCATCGAGGTGCTGGGCACAGCGTTTGACGTCCGGAGCGACCGCTCATCCTTCCTTTTATCCGTCAGGAAAGGGGAAGTGAAAGTCTCCCTGAAGAAAAACGACCGGGCCGTTTATGTCAAAGCCGGTGAAGCTATCTCATTGGAGGCCGGGAGTTTGCGCCCTGTTGACGCCGGAACGATACCGTCCGGCAAACACCTGAAACAGATTTATTTCAAAGGCGAACGGCTGGGAAACGTCGTGCATATCATCAATACGAATCTGGACACCGTTCGCCTCGAAGTTGAACCGGGTCTGGAAGGCAGGCTCCTGACAGCCGCTTTTGCGGAAGAAACGCCGCAAACCATGGCCGAACTTATCTGCATGGCATTGAACCTGCAACATGTACAACGGCAGGATACGATTCTCATTTTTGAACCGAAAGAATAAAGTATGTCCCGGAAGGCAAACATCACAGCCCGTTTTCTCACGTGTTTATTACTGGTCTCCACCGCAATAAACATGCAGGCTGATGATGGGGAGCCGCTCAACCGCACCATCCGGTTGAATAAAACGAAAGGAACCGTCTATCAACTGTTGAAAGACATCTCCGAACAGTCCGGCTACCTGTTTATTTACGACAACTCGGTGGTTGACAACGATAAAAAGATGAAAATCCACAAAGGCGATTATCCCCTGCGGGAAGCTATTTACTTGGTTACAGGCAATCCCCTGCTGGAAATAAGGTTAGTGGGTAACCATATCCTGTTGAAGACGCCCGGTAAGATAAGGGAAACGGAAACAGCCGGGACAGACGCCCCTGCACCGGAGGCGAACGATTCGCATTTCACGGTAAGGGGGCGGTTGCTGGATCAGCAGAATGACGAACCCATCCTCTATGCTTCCGTCAGCATTATCAACACAACGACCGGCACCGTCACGAACCGGAACGGCGAATTTCAGTTGATTATCCCCGATTCATTACGTTCATCCAGCGTCCGTTTTTCGCATATCGGATACGAAAGCCACGAAATAGAATCCGGCCTGTTAGCCGGACAGGATATCAGTTTCCGGTTGGAACCGACGACCTTTGCCTTGCAGGAAGTGGAAGTAAGAGCCGTCAACGCCAAGCAACTCATCAACGAGATGCTGCAACGGAAAGAGGTAAACTATCCCCTCGAACCGGCTTACCTGACGGCCTTCTACCGCGAAGGAATCGAACACAGGAAACAAAACATTGACCTGACCGAAGCTGTCTTGCAGCTATATAAGACCGGATACGGCTCCAACCCCGGCAACGATCAGGTCAAGCTAATCAAAAAACGCCGCATCGTGAACCACCTGGAAAACGATACGATCTTCCCGAAAATGAAATCCGGAATAAACTCCTGCCTGATTCTCGATGTGATGAAAGAACTCCCTGATTTCATGGATCCTGCGGATGACTCCTACTTTGCTTTCTACAAGGATATGACGTCGATTGACAACCGCAGTGTTTACATCATCACCTTCGTACAAAACCAATACATCAAAGAACCGTTATATACCGGCGATTTATATATCGAAGCCGACAGCAAAGCGCTGGCGGAAGCCCGTTTCGAGGTAAACCCACGCCTGATTGATAAGGCGACCAACCTGTTCATCGACAGAAAAACCGCCGGGCTGAAGCTCTCCCTCCTGGAAGCCAAATACATTGTTTCATACAAACCGGACGACGACGGGCGTTATCATATCAACCACGTACGCGGCGACATCACGTTCAAAGTGAAGAAGAAAGGGCGTCTTTTCAGTTCGACCCTCCACTTCTGGTTCGAAATGGTGACGTGTAAAACCGATACGGAAAACGTAAAACCCTTCCCGCGCAACGAACGCCTCTCACCCACCAAAATATTCGCCGAAGCAAAACACGGATACGACAAAAACTTCTGGGCGCACTTCAACATTATCCTGCCCGAAGACAAACTAAAGGAGATGATTATCCATAACCTGAACGAAGTGACGGAGGAATAAGGCCGTTGGCCTTAAATTGATGACATTGCCTCCAATCTCCCTGCATGGTTTTGTCGAGACTGCTTCGTACCTCGCATTGACGAATACTCGCACAACGTCATTAGCAGGTACGAAGCAATCCAGGTTTTTTTCATGCTGTCAGGTATAAATCGTGTTTTTTTCTGTGTTTTTTACACGAAGTACAAATAATTTACTAATTTTGCATCCACTAAAAAAACATATATATAAAATGTATTGGCAGCAAGATATTGAAACCGCAAGCCGGGAAAAATTAGAACAACTCCAGTTGGAACGATTGAAACAGACCATCGAATCAGCCGGGAATACCCCTTTTTATAAAAAGGTCTTTGAAGAAAACGGCATTACCGCCTCCGGCATACAGTCGTTGAGCGATCTGCAGAAGATTCCTTTTACCACAAAAAATGACCTTCGCGACAACTATCCGTATGGCATGGCGGCCATTCCGCTCCGGAAGTGCGTCCGCCTCCATTCGTCAAGCGGCACGACGGGAAACCCGACCGTGGTGCTTCATTCGCAAAAAGACTTGGACGAATGGGCGAACCAGGTGGCGCGTTGCATGTATATGGTCGGTTTGCGGGACACGGATATTTTTCAGAACACATCGGGATACGGAATGTTCACCGGCGGCCTGGGATTCCAGAACGGCGCCGAACGTCTGGGTGCGCTGACCGTTCCGGCGGCGGCGGGAAACACCAAACGGCAAATCAAATTTATCAAAGATTTCGGGACAACCTGTCTCCATATCATCCCCAGCTACGCTACCCGCCTGGCCGAGGTCATGTATGAAGAAGGCATTGATCCGCGCAAAGATACGAAGTTGCATACGCTCTGTATCGGCGCCGAGCCTCATTCGGAAGAACAGCGTAAACGCATCGAACAACTGCTGGGCGTGAAAGCCTATAACTGCTTCGGAATGTCGGAAATGAACGGCCCCGGCGTCGCCTTTGAATGCCGGGAACAAAACGGACTGCATATCTGGGAGGACTACGTGATTGTGGAGATCATCGACCCTGAAACCCTGCTTCCCGTACCCGACGGCAAAACGGGCGAACTGGTTCTCACCACCATCAACCGCGAAGCCATGCCGCTTCTACGCTACCGCACACGCGATCTGACCCGTATCATCACCGGGCCGTGCCCCTGCGGGCGCACCCATAAACGCATCGCCCGCTTCCAGGGACGCAGCGACGATATGATAATCCTGAAGGGCGTAAACCTCTTCCCGATACAGATTGAAACCATCCTGATGCAGTTCAAGGAATTGGGAAGCAATTACCTGATTACGATAGAAACGGCGGGTAACAGCGATGAGATGCTTATCGAAGTGGAACTGAGCGACCTTTTCACCGACGACTACGGCGTACTGCAACGCCTGACGAAGGAGATCACCCGTCAACTGAAAGACGAACTGTTGCTTACGCCGCACCTCCGGTTAGTAGCCAAAGGCTCGCTTCCCGTTCAGGAAGGCAAAGCCGTACGTGTAAAAGATTTGAGGAAGATTCTTTAAACCATTCATTTAAACCATAGATTAATTATGACAGTCAATCAAGTTTCTATTTTTCTGGAGAATAAATACGGTTCATTAAGCGATGTATTAGCGCTTTTGGCAAATGAAAATATCCGTATTATCGCAGCTACCATTGCCGATACGTCCGAATTTGGTATCATGCGTATGATTGTAAGCGATGCGCAGAAAGCGCACACTATACTGAAAGCTCAAAATGTAAGCGTAAACCTGACGGATGTACTGGCGCTCGTCACCGATTCGTCCGTCGGAAGCTTGGCGAAAACGATCGAACACTTTACGAATGCCGGTATCAGTATCGAATATATGTATTGTTTCGCCACCGACGGGGAAACAATCCTGATTTTGCGCACCAATAACCGGGAAGCCGCACGGGAAGTTATCCGCCGCCAGAACATTGAATATCTAACTGAAAACGACTTAATACAATTATAAATTATGTTTGGAATAGACGACCCTGGAATTTGGATAGCCTACCTTATGTCGGTAGGCTGCGTGATTTTTTCCGCCTGGTATGGTATCACCCATTGGAACGAAGAGGATGAACCCGGTAATAACCCTAAAACACCTGAACAATGAGTACACTGACATTAGGCATTATCGTGATTATCTATATGTTCGTATTAGCCTGGCTGGGCTATATCGGGTATATACAGACCAAAAAAGACAGTGATTATTTGTTGGGAGGGCGTAAGACGCATCCGGTTATCATGGCGCTTTCGTATGGAGCCACGTTTATCTCCGCTTCGGCTATCGTAGGTTTCGGCGGCTTTGCCGCCACCTTTGGGATGGGACTTCAGTGGCTTTGCGTGCTGAATATGCTGGTAGGAGTTATTATCGCTTTTATCTTCTTCGGGAAGCGGACGCGCAAATTAGGCGAGGTGCACAGCGCCCGGACATTTGCCCAATTGCTGGGAGCGCACTATGGTTCGCGTGCTATCCAGGTGTTTGTGGCAGCAGTCATCTTTATCGGAATGCCCTTATATACGGCGGTGGTGATGAAGGGAGGAGCTGTGTTTATCGAACAGATATTCCATATAAACTTGGACATTGCCCTGCTGGCGTTTACGCTGATTGTCGCGGCTTACGTGGTGAGCGGAGGTCTCAGGGGCGTGATGTACACCGATGCTTTGCAGGCGATTATTATGTTTGCCAGTATCCTCTTCCTTCTGTTCTGGTTCTATCATATATTGGGGATGGGCTTTACGGATGCGAATCGCGAACTGGGGAGTATATCAGGCTTAGTGCCTGAGCACTACCAGGATAAAGGACATCAGGGATGGACGCAGATGCCGATATTCGGCTCTCAACAATGGTACACCTTGGTTACTTCGCTGATTCTGGGCGTGGGCATTGGCTGTCTGGCGCAACCCCAGTTGGTGGTTCGCTTCATGACGGTGGAAAGTACCAAGCAACTGAACCGGGGCGTGTTTATCGGCTCGCTGTTTATTTGCGTAACGGTAGGTACAATGTATCATATTGGCCCGTTGTCCAACCTGTTCTTTCTGAAAACGGAGGGAGTGGTTGCTTCGGAGGCTATCAATGATTTGGACAAGATTATCCCGCTATTTATCGATAAGGCCATGCCGCCCTGGTTTGGGGCGGTCTTTATGCTCTGCATCCTGTCGGCCAGCATGTCCACCCTTAGCGCTCTGTTTCATACAATGGGTGGAGCTTTCGGAGCGGATGTGTTTCCCAAGTTATTGCGAAGCAAGAATTCCAAATCAACGATGGGAGTCCGTCTTGGCGTGGTTTGCTCCATCATTTTGAGTTACATTATCTGTTATACGTTGAGTGCGGGCATTATTGCGCGGGGAACGGCCCTGTTTATGGGCATTTGCGCTGCCACCTTCCTGCCGACCTATTTCTGTTCGCTGTACTGGAAGAAGGCAACCCGTCAGGGAGCGTTGGCCAGTTTGTGGGTAGGCGCCCTGGCCAGCATATTTGCCATGGTGTTCCTTCACAGGGTAGAAGCGTTGCCCATCGGGCTATGCAAAGCGCTTTTTGGACAAGATGTGCTGATAAATATTTACCCCTGGTATGCCATCGATCCGATCCTTTTTGCACTCCCACTATCCATCATTGCCATCATTGTGGTCAGTTTAAGAACGCAAAAAAGCGCAGATACGAATAAAATCGATATTATTTAGCATTTATTAGATATATCGCAACATTATTTGGCATTTTAACTATTGCAGGTTCAAAAAAAGCCAGTATCTTTGCGGTGTGGTTTTTTCATAATAGTATTAGATTTAAGGTTAACAAAGTTGGTTAGGGGATGTCGGGAGACACCCCTTAATTTTTTTTGTGCCTTTTCATTCCTTTCTATCCATATAGATTCTTATCTTTGTCCTGTATTAATACTTAAAAAAGACATATCGATGACAGCACTTATTATTCTTGGAGTTGTAATTGTGGTGGCTCTTATTCTTGCCTCCATGTATAACTCATTGGTTAAATTGAGAAATAACCGCGAAAACGCTTTTGCGGATATTGAT
>JAISJX010000474.1 GCA_031261145.1 Tannerella sp. | reverse complement strand
GTATTGGTTTGGAACAAATGTACTGGACGGCCGGTAAGAATCCTTTCGGTCAATCGCTGATTTACGGTGAAGGACACAATTATCCGCAAATGGACAGTTTTTCATCCGGAGAAATGACCGGAGAAATGCCGGTAGGGATACGCACGCCGGGTAATGAAGATATTCCATATTGGCCTCAAACCAATAACGCCTGTTACAAAGAGGTCTGGGTAACTTCAGCCGGTAAGTGGTTGACATTAGCGGCAGAGTATGAATAAAATGATTCTAAATGATAAAAAGATGAAGAGAATAAGCTGTTTATTATTCATTGTTTCCCTTGTTTTATGCAGTTGCAGCCCGGGAAAATCCCAGGAAAAAGCAGATAAAGACAAAGCGGAAGCGTTGAAAGTTCTTGTATTAACCGAGCGCGGCGGACAACACGGCGGTTTTACGGATGCCGGTTTGAAATGGTTGGAGGAACAGTCGAAAGTATTGAATTTCGAGTTTACGGAAATCAACCATACGAAGCCCGTCAACGAAGCCTTTCTTTCTCCATTCAAGCTCATTATCCAATTGGATTATCCTCCTTATATGTGGACGGAGGATGCACAAAAGGCTTTTATCCGGTATATTGACGAAGGTTTGGGCGGGTGGATCGGTTTTCATCATGCAACGCTGTTGGGTGAATTTGACGGCTATCCGATGTGGTCATGGTTTTCCGGCTTTATGGGAGGTATCCGTTTCCAAAATTATATTGCTCCTTTGGCCAATGCCACCGTTCATGTAGAAGATGCGACACATCCTGTAATGGCAGGTATCCCTGAGTCGTTTGTTATTCCGGATGACGAATGGTACACGTTCGATAAAAATCCGAGACCCAACGTGCAGGTATTGGCAAATGTGGACGAAGCGAGTTACGAACCGGATTCCGATATTAAAATGGGAGACCATCCCGTTATCTGGATCAATCCGGACAAAGCCGCCCGGAACGTTTATTTCCTGATGGGGCATGGTAAAAAACTCTTTGATACACCGGAATTTACAAACATGTTCTCTAATGCCATCCTGTGGGCAGCTAATAAATAATATATACAGATGCTTTTTTACAATTAATTCTAATCTTTATGAAAAACAAAAAGAAAGCAAGTCGTTTGCTCAGATTGTCCATGAAGACAGTGCAAACAGGAATTATCGCCTTTCTTGTTATGAACTGCTTGCCTGTCATGGCGCAACAGCCCGATATCAGGGTAAGAGGCGTTGTCACATCGAATACGGATGGATTGCCCTTAACAGGCGTGAGTGTTACTCAGAATGGAAGCAATAACGGTATCATTACCGGTCTGGATGGAGACTATGAATTAAACGTTCCCGTTGGTTCTACGCTATCATTTTCTTACATGGGGTATATCAAACAAGCCGTGAACGTAGTTGCCGGAACTACTATTTACAATATCTCGCTGGATGAAGATTTACAGGCATTAGACGAAGTAATAGTCGTTGGGTACGCTGTTCAGAAGAAAAGCGTAGTGACGGCTGCCGTCAGCCGCGTGACCACCGAAGAACTGAATTTGGAAAAACCCACCAATGTGCAAAACGCACTCAAAGGAAGGGTTTCCGGTGTGCAAATCACCTCCAACTCAGGACAGCCGGGCGGCGATTCCAAGATTCTGATTCGCGGTACAGGTACGGTAAACGATGCCAATCCGCTGTATGTGATTGACGGCATGCCTTCGTCCAATGGTATCAACTACCTGAATCCGTCGGACATCGCGTCTATCGAAATTCTCAAGGACGCTGCTTCGGCAGCTATCTACGGTGCGCGCGGCGCCAATGGAGTAGTGCTGGTAACTACCAGGGGCGGTAAGCAAAACAGCAAGGCGACCGTGAATTATGAGTTCTCTTACGGTCTTCAAAATCCGTCGAATAAGTCTAACCAGTTGGGCAGCGCCGACTATCAGACGTTGACGAACGAGGCAGGCAAAAATTCAGGCCGGGGCGATAAGTTTTACTTCCCGACCGCCTCACCGGTCAATACCGATTGGCAGGAAGAACTGACTTACAACAATGCACCGCTGGTAAATCACAGAATTTCGTTAAACGGCGGCGGCGAACGCAACACTTACTATGCCTCGCTTGGGATATTAGACCAAAGCGGTATTTTCGCCAAAGGCTATGCCGACTTTACCCGTTACAATGCCCGCTTCAACGCTACCCAAACATTGCTGGACACGAAAGGCCGCAACTGGTTAAATAAAATCGTGTTCGGAGCCAAATTGAGCTATTCACACTCGCAAACCAAGGGCAGCAATATCGGCAACAGCGAATCAGGCGGCATCATTGCCTCTATGAATATGTTGCCACCGACTGCAACTGTTTATCAGACTGACGCAAATGAGATAGCAAACTACAAGACTATCTATCCCAATTACGTGACCGCTGATGATGGAAGGGTCTATAACATCATCGGCGCTGCTGTAATGGCAAATCCTTTTGCATCATTGAAAGTACGCAATAATCGATTGAGCGAACCGCAAGTGTTCAATAGCAATTTTGATTTAAATTTCACTCTTCTACCCGGTCTGACCTACAAAACTACTGCCGATTTTGAGTGGGGACTCTATTCGGAACGCAGCG
>JAISJX010000369.1 GCA_031261145.1 Tannerella sp. | reverse complement strand
GGATGAATGGATGTCCTTCCTGAAAACGGACCATATCCCTGAAGATGCTAAGGCTCCGGGACTGGCCGAAGCGCGGGAACGTTTGAAAATAGACAGGATGGACAAAACTGAAAGAGCTAATTACGATGCTCATATAGAAGCGCTACGATACCAGCGAAGTGTGATCCAGACCAGTCTCATCGAAGGAGAAGAAAAAGGAGAAATCAAAGGAGTAGCCAAAGGAGTAGCCACAGAAAAAGTCCGTGTAGTCAAAAATGGGTCTAAAATAGGTCTCCCCATTGAAACAATTGCCGATCTCACCGAGCTAACGATAGAAGAAGTAAACGCTATCTTAAACGATAAGGCTGGAAGACAGTCAACCTAAATCAGGAACTGACACTCCTCCCTCATTTACAACGAGGGGGTAGTGGCCTTCCGTTTTTAACGGTTACCACTCGCATTGTTCGGAAATTTAAACAGCCTTTCTTCCGCCAAAACCTCATACTTTGTCGAAGGGCGGCCATAGTTGCAATACGGATGGATGCTGATGCCTCCGCGCGGGGTAAAAAGACCTTTCACCTCAATGTATTTCGGGTTCATCAGCCGGATTAAATCCTTCATAATCATATTGACGCAATCTTCATGAAAAGCGCCGTGATTACGAAAACTGAAAAGATAGATTTTCAAACTTTTACTTTCCACCATCTTCACGTCCGGGATATAATCAATCAGAATCGTGGCAAAATCAGGCTGTCCCGTAATCGGACACAGACTGGTAAATTCCGGACAAACGAAATGCACCCAATAATCATTTTCCGGGTGCCTGTTCGTAAACGCCTCCAACACCTCCGGCGCATAATCCTGCCTATAAACCGTTTTATTCCCCAATAAACTCAACCCATTCGCCTGCTCCATAATTCTCAATTTTCAATTCTCAATTTTTCATATCGTTCCAGCCCTTCCCTGCGCAACCTGCACGCCGGGCAATGACCGCAACCGTCTGCCGGAATACCATTATAACAAGTCAGCGTCCGGGTGCGAACCAACTCAAACACGCCCAACTCGTCCGCCAGTTGCCACACCTCGCTCTTGTCCCTGTTCATCAGAGGCGTATGAACGACAAATGCCTCATCCATAGCCAGATTCAGCGTCACATTCAACGAGCGGATAAACGTATCCCGGCAATCGGGATAGCCGCTGAAATCAGCTTCGGAAACGCCGGTTACCAAATGATAAATGCCTTTGCTTCGCGCCAGCACAGCGGCAAAAGTCAGGAAAAGCATATTCCGCCCCGGCACAAACGTGTTAGGATACCGGTCGTCCGGTTTTTCCTGATCCATCACGATCGTACTGTCGGTAAGCGCATTCGGGGCTAACTGTCCCAACACAGACACATCTAATAAATGAAAGGGGACATCCGCACCGGCAGCAATCGTCCGTGCGATTTCCGTTTCGCGGGCATGTTTTTGTCCGTAAGCAAAGCAAACGGCTTCTACCCGTGCAAAATGTTTTTTTGCCCAAAAGAGGCAGGTTGTCGAATCTTGTCCGCCCGAAAAACAGACAAGCGCAGCATTCGGATATTTCATTTTTTCCTTGTTTTTAACGTGGTTATACAAGCACACGGTGCAAAGGTACAACTATTTTTGTGCAATCAAACGAATATCTTCCCGAAATCCGATGATTTTTTTCCGATTTTGTTAAATATATCGTCTTCTTTTTGTATTTTTGCCCAATAATAAGAATCAAAATTTATGGCAGACGACAAAAAAATCATATTTTCCATGGTGGGCGTGAGCAAAATATACCCACCTCAAAAACAAGTATTGAAAAATATCTACTTGTCTTTCTTCTATGGAGCGAAAATCGGAATCATCGGATTGAACGGTTCCGGTAAATCCACCTTGCTCAAGATTATTGCAGGGATTGATAAAGAGTATCAGGGAGAAGTTGTTTTTTCGCCCGGATACACCGTGGGATACCTCGAACAAGACCCGCAATTAGAAATCGGAAGAACCGTGAAAGAAATTGTACAGGAAGGCGTTCAGGAGATTGTGGACACCCTGAAAGAGTTTGAAGAAGTAAACGAAAAGTTCGGCGACCCGGACATATTGGATAATCCCGACAAGATGGATGCGTTAATCAACCGCCAGGCCGAACTGCAGGATAAGATTGACGCCACCGACGCCTGGAACCTTGACAGCCGTCTGGAACGGGCGATGGATGCACTCCGCTGTCCGCCCGAAGACCAGCTTGTGGAGACGCTGTCAGGAGGCGAACGCCGCCGCGTAGCGCTGTGCCGGCTGTTATTGCAACAGCCCGATGTATTGCTGTTAGACGAGCCGACCAACCATCTTGACGCCGAGTCGATTGACTGGCTCGAACAACACCTGCAACAATACGCCGGAACCGTTATCTGTATCACGCACGACCGCTACTTCTTAGACCACGTGGCCGGATGGATTCTGGAACTTGACCGTGGCGAAGGAATCCCCTGGAAAGGCAATTATTCTTCATGGCTCGACCAGAAAACGCAACGCATGGCGCAGGAAGAAAAACAAGTCAGCAAACGCCGTAAAACGCTCGAACGCGAGCTGGAATGGATTCGCATGGCGCCCAAAGCGCGTCAGGCCAAAGGAAAAGCGCGTCTGAACTCGTACGAAGCCTTGATGAGCGAAGACCAGAAAGAACGGGAAACCAAATTGGAAATCTTTATCCCCAACGGCCCCCGCTTAGGAAACAAAGTGATTGAAGCGAAACAGGTGGCGAAGGCTTTTGAGCATAAGTTATTGTTTGACAACCTCAGTTTCATGCTCCCACCCAATGGAATTGTCGGCGTAATCGGGCCGAACGGCGCCGGTAAGACGACCCTGTTTAAAATGATTATGGGCATGACGGGCATTGATAAAGGGGAATTTGAAGTCGGGGAAACCGTGAAAATCGGTTACGCCGACCAAACGCACAAAGACATCGACCCGGACAAAACCGTCTATCAAGTCATTTCAAACGGAAACGAATTTATCCGCGTCGGCGGGAAAGAACTCAATGCACGCGCCTATCTGTCAAGGTTCAACTTTGCAGGCGCCGATCAGGAAAAGCGGTGCGGCAATCTCTCCGGCGGCGAACGCAACCGCTTGCATCTGGCCATCACGCTGAAGGCGGAAGCGAACGTCCTGCTCCTCGACGAGCCGACCAATGACATTGATGTGAACACGTTACGCGCGCTCGAAGAAGGACTGGAAAGTTTTGCCGGTTGCGCCGTAGTCATCTCCCACGACCGTTGGTTCCTCGACCGCATCTGTACGCACATCCTTTCTTTTGAAGGAAACTCGGAAGTGGTTTATTACGAAGGCTCCTACTCTGAATATGAAGAGTATAAACGGAAACAGTCCGGCAATGCCGAACCGAAACGAATCCGGTATCGAAATCTAAATTAAAATTTCTTCAAAAAATAACGCATATATCCGATTAATTTTATTAGATTTGTGACGGCAAAAAGAAGTATAACTAAAAAATATTTTACAGCATGAAGAAGTATCTATTTTCAGCAATCGTAGCAATCTGTTTTTCTATCCCTTACGCACAAGCGCAAACGGAAGTATTGTTCAATGGGAAAGATTTATCGAATTGGAATTTCGTAGTAGCGGACAACGCCGTTCCCGGCGATCAGGTATTTTCCGTCCAGGATGGAGTTATCCTGATTCAGGGAGATCCTTTCGGCTACATGTACACAAAGAAAAAGTATGGCAACTGTACCTTGGAAGTGGAATGGAGCTGGGTGGGCGAACCGTCCAACAGCGGCATTTTCCTGTTGATAGCAGAGCCGAAAAACCCGTTCCCAAACGGAATCGAATGCCAGCTTAAAGCAGGCAGTGCAGGCGACTTTGTATTGTTAGGCGGCTCCGACCTGGCCGAATACAAACA
>JAISJX010000353.1 GCA_031261145.1 Tannerella sp. | reverse complement strand
CAGTCTGGATGTCCCGGACAATGCCGTTCTGCAAGTGAGTTATGTTGGGTATGTCACGCAGGAAATTCCCGTCGGCAGTCAAACCAGCCTGAACATCACGCTAAGTGAAAATTTGCAGGCTTTGAGCGAAGTTATCGTCATCGGGTATGGTACGGCCAAACGGCAGGATTTCACCGGTTCGGTTTCTTCCGTCCGGCTGGAAGACTCGCCCATAGCGCTGGCTTCCAATCTGAACGCGCTTGAAGCCATCAAAGGCAATGTGGCCGGGTTGGATATCGGCGCTACGAACGAAGCG
Source organism: Tannerella sp. (assembly GCA_031261145.1). Next base: position 4,410 of record JAISJX010000353.1, on the reverse strand, counting down.
GGAGGACAACCTTCCATGCAGTTGCGCGGACAAAAATCCATTTCGGGATCGAACGATCCGTTGCTTGTGGTGGATGGGGTCATCTATATGGGCGATATTCGTAATATCAATCCGAATGACATCGCTTCATTCGATATTTTGAAAGATGCTACTTCGGCTGCTGCTTACGGATCGCGTTCGGCTAATGGTGTGATTATTATCACAACTAAAAAAGGACGGTCATCCAAACCGGTGATTACGCTGAACGCTTCGGGTAGTATGCAGAGCTGGCAGAACCGCCCGGAATTGATGAACGGCGACCAGTGGTTAGAATCCGTGATGGCGCGTAACACAAGTACCGACCTTACCTGGATGAAACCGCAGGAAGCGGCGAACAGGGATGCAGGCAGAGCGACCAATTGGTTGGACGCTTCCACCCGTACGGGGTGGATTCAGGATTATCAGGCTTCGGTGTCCGGCGCGAGTGAAAAAATGAATTACTACTTATCGGCGGCTTATGCAGATAACCAGGGTGTAGTTGAAGGAGATGATTACAGTCGTATATCTGTTTTGGGTAAAGTCAGTACGGATATTACGAGTTGGCTGCAAGTAGGCGTAGATGCCGCTTATACAAAATTGGATTACTCCGGGTTTGGCGCCAATGTAGGCACCGCAATGACGATGTCGCCTTATGGAGTAATGTACCGTGACGAAGCGAATAAATTATTGGAAAGATACCCCTTCACACAATCCGCAACCAATCCGTTGTGGGGAGTATATGACGACACGCGCACGAATGTGGATCTGCGGGATAATTTCCGTATGAATGCTTTTGCAGTTGTAAAACTGCCGTGGCTTCCGGGGCTGAGTTACCGGTTCAATTATGCAGGCAATTTGAATAAGGAAAAGGGCGGCGAGTTCTACTACGAGTCCTATTATGTGAAAGAAGGCGCGTATGATGATCCCACCCGCTATACGCCTGCCGCTTATCAGAATTTGTTATCGAGCGCAAACGGAAAGGTTATCAATAAAACCACATCCAGTTGGCTTATAGACAATATTCTGAATTATAAAAACACGTTCGGGAAACATACCGTTGATTTAACGGCTGTGGCTACACGCGACCGCAGGAATTACGAAGAACTGACTTCCAGCGGAAGTAATTTCGCCGCTAATGGAAATACGACGTTGGGTATTGACGGATTGCATAAAGCAACGACTCAAAAAGTGGACATGAGTAAAAACCAACGTTCTAATATCGGTTATTTCGGACGCGCTTCCTACTCGTTTGACGACCGGTATTTCCTGACCGGCTCATTCCGTCGTGACGGCGCCTCTGTCTTTGGGGCAAACAAGAAATGGGGCGATTTTGCGGCGGTCGGCGCTGCATGGAAAATCTCAAACGAACAGTTCCTGAAGGATGTTGAGTATCTGAATAGCTTGAAAATAAAACTCTCATGGGGTAAGAACGGAAACCAGGGACTGGACCCCTACGGTACGCTCTCAACCATCAAAAACGCTTCTTCGGGCGGTGTTCGCTACGAATTTGGCAACAGCACTATCTTATACGGGCTGATACCCGATGCATTGGGAAATTCCAATTTAGGTTGGGAATCAACCGAATCTTGGAATACGGGATTTGAATCGGCCTGGTTAGGAAATCGCCTCTTCCTGGATGTGGATCTTTATTTCTCCAATACGACCGACCAGATTTTCACCCGTAATATTCCGGTGATGACCGGTTTCAAACAAATGAAATCGTCGATGGGACAAGTGAGTAACCATGGCGTTGAAGTGACGCTTCGTACGGTAAATATCGAAAATCAAGAGTGGAGATGGGCTTCCGGTCTTACGTTCTGGTTAAACAGGAATAAATTAGTTCATCTTTACGGTGAAGACCTGGACGGCGACGGAAAAGAAGACGATGATATTTCCAACAGCCGTTTTATCGGTAAACCGTTAGGCGCTATCTTCGGATATGTGCAGGACGGGATTGTGCAGGAAAGCGATGTGGACTATATGAAAGCCAACGGCGTATCTGCCGGCGTGCCTAAATACAAAGATTTAGACGGAAATGGCACCATTGGTTCGGAAGACCGGGATATCTTAGGGTATGATAAGCCTAATTTTAAATTGAATTTAAGTAATACGGTTACCTATAAGAACTGGGATTTGTATGTCATGATTACCGGTACGTTCGGTGGCAGCGGCTACTATCTGAAATCAAACTCAACCGCTTATATGACAAACGGGTCGGGAGTATTCAATACAAACAGTATCTACATCCCCTGGTGGACGCCGGAAAATAAGAGTAACACCTATACGTCGGCGACATTTGCCGGCGACGGACGCTTCCAGGGATTGCAGAACCGGGGATACGTACGGGTTCAAGATGTGACGCTTTCTTATACATTCAAGGAATCCTGGGTGAAAAACCTGAATATCCAAAACCTGAAAGCGTTCCTGACGGCAAAGAATCTGGCTACATTCACAAATTGGGAAGGTGGCGATCCTGAAGTAGGAACTCCCGTACGCAACGGTTCACTCCCTGTATTAACGACGTTTTCTTTAGGTGTAAATGTCAGTTTTTAACCATCAAACATTTGAAATATATGAAAAAGATAATAATTAACAGCATTTGGATTCTCCTTTCACTTTTTACATTCGTGAATTGCGACGACTCCGATTTCCTGACGGAAAAACCGAAAACATTTTATACCATTGACAATGCTTTTTCCACTTCGGAACAAGTAGATCAGGTTCTTGTCGCTTGTTATTCACATATACGTGTGATGTACTGTTCTGACGCGAGCGATACTTATTGTGTTTTCCGAGGGGGTAATGGTACGGATATGTACGATATAGCAACCATCCGCCGCAGTACCAGTTTTAATGATTACGGAAAACTGAATGCGACGAACGATCTCATTTACACCAATTATTCCCATTGGTATCAGTTGATATCCAAGGCAAACACAGCCATCTATGCGGCCGGATTGCCACAAATTATGTGGGCATCGGCGGCTGATAAGGCGTATGCCATTGCGCAGGCGCGTTTCTTTCGTGCATTCTGTTACCGCAACTTGGGCGAACTCTATGGCGGCGTTCCTATTGTACTGGATATTACGACGACGCCGCGTTACGACTTTGAACGCACCAGCCGTGTAGAAACGTATCAGTTTGCCATCGATGAACTGGAAGCCGTCTTAAATGACCTGCCGGAAACATCGGCACAGCCGGGACGAATCGTCAGAGGCGCCGCACAGCATACCCTCTGCCAGCTTTATTTGGATAAAGGGCTTGTCCTCGAAGAATCGGGAAACGCATCCGAAGCAAGGGCAGCGTATGATAAATCCATTTCGTATGGGAATACGCTGATTGACGGTTCGCAATACAGCCTGATGACCGAACGGTTCGGCACGCGCAAGAATGAAAATCCGGATTTCTATTTTGCCAATGCAGAAGCTGACCAGAAACCGGAACGCTTATATTCGGCAGCCGGCTATCCTATAGAAGGCAATGTCTATTGGGATTTGTTCCAGGAAGGCAATCAGAATTATCAGGAAGGCAATAGAGAGGCTATCTGGGTCGCCCAGATTGATTATGCAGCCAACAAGACGGAAGACGGAGATTCGAGGCTGCAATACTCCCGTGTGTACGGGCCGGTGTTCCGCGACCCGTTGGCAACGCATCTGGCAGGTACGCTCGAAGATGTAGGTGGCCGTGGCATTGTACAGATACAGCCGACCATGTACACCCGCGACATCATTTACGAAGGCAAATGGAGCGATGACCTGCGCAATTCGGAAGCTGTCCACCGGAGAATATTCCTCGGCAATCAGACAACCTCTCCTTATTTCGGTAAACCGGTGCCATGGAGCGTGATTTATCGTGAAGGAGAAGGCAAAGACGCCATTGATGCAGCCGTAACGCAATGTTTCCCCGTTTCTTGTAAAATCGCCACAGATAAATACACCGGTATCGCGGATGGCCAGAACCGGAGTAATCTTTTCCGTGACGAATACCTGATTCGCCTGCCGGAGACCATCCTCTTACGCGCCGAAGCCAAGATGCGCACCGGTGATAATGCAGGCGCTGCGGCAGACATCAACCTGTTGCGTTCACGCGCCAAATGTGCTTACTTAGTACAGCCTTCGGATGTGAATGTGGAACTGATTCTGGACGAACGCGCCCGTGAATTGGTGTATGAAGAGACTCGCTGGAACACCCTGCTCCGCATGGGCGGCACCATCGCAGTTGAGCGTATCAAAAAATACGCTTACTGGGATGACCCGCGGGCGACACTGAGCCGGAATTTCAACCTCTGGCCTATCCCGCAAGTCGTAATTGATACGAATAAGGATAAACCAATGGCGCAAAATCCGGGATGGTAAAAATCTTTGATAATATTAGGAAATGTGTTTCGCCATT
>JAISJX010000134.1 GCA_031261145.1 Tannerella sp. | reverse complement strand
GAAGAGTTATTGAAATTATTTCTTGCATCCAGTCATTCTTTTAAGGATGAGATTGCAAAAAATGACACATTAAACAGTGAGTTAAAAAAAATTATACTTGGAACTTCGATGCCGAGATTTATATGGGTTGCGGAAATAAGTACAAAGGAATTGATGAAACAAGATAAGGCAAATGGCATGATCATACTGGATGCCACAGAAGCTAATACTTCATCTAATAAACCACTAATTATTGCCGTGTATCAAGATATATTAATAAACATTGACCACATTACAGATAAATTAAAAAGGGCTTTATTCCCTTTATCCGAGTTTAAAATATTCAAACACAATCTCAATTCTTTTTAAAATTATGATTAAAAAAATTAATGACATAGATGCTATTTATGCAAAATGGGAAAAAGAAGGAAGGATTTCCTATTTTGATAAACCTGAAGATATTCAGGCTATTGCTGAGATGAACAAGTACATGCAAGAGGTTAGACGTGAATATCTAATGAAAGATAGACGGTCTCAGATTGCAGCTTCTCATGTAGTTTTAACTGATTGATAATCAGCTAAAAAAAATAACTATCGTTCCGCTTCGATAATATCAAGAATCTTCTCGTTTTGGATGATAATCATGCCGTGACGGTCGTCGGTGATGCCTTCCTGCAATCGGTAAGGATAGGTAGGGACGCCATTCTTCATGACCGTCGGCATATATACGAATTGTAGCGACGGTCGGTCTTTCAGCGTGTGACCGGCCTCTATGATGTGGGTGGAAATAATATATGAACAGTTCTTGTAGTCCGTATAGGCTTCCGTGACGGCTACGCTTGCGTCGTAAGCGTCTTTCACATTTGTTCCCTTGAACAGTTCGTCAAAGACAACCACCAGATTCTTTCCGGCTGCTACCTGAGTGGCTACCTGTTTGACACGCAATACCTCCGCGTAGAAATGACTGTAACCCATGTTCAGGTTGTCAGCCACATTGATGGAGGTATAAATGCCGTCCTGCACCGAAAATGTCATTTCTTCAGCGGCTACGGGAAAACCCATGTGCGCCAGGTAAACCGCTATGCTGAACGATTTCATCAGGGTTGATTTGCCCGCCATGTTGGCGCCGGTCAGGAAAAGGACATTACGGTCGTGTGTCAGAACGATGCTGTTGGCTATGGCTTTTTCGATGCTTGGATGATAAACATTCTTCATCTCAATCCTGTTTGTTTCTTTTTCAAACGGCAAGGCTTTCGCATATATAAATCCCCGCTTGCGGGAAACTTCGGCGATGGACAGGTAGGCATCCGTTTCGTAAAACCACTGCATTAACCGGCGTAATTCTTCCCTGCAGGCTGCCCTGAGAATGAAATCGTAACGGACTATGTCAAACCATTTCAACGGTCGATTCTCCTTTACTTCAAACACCCCTTGCAGGCGTTTGTCCGTAAAAAAAGATTTCGCTTCCTGCAAGCGGTTTTGATAAGCGACCGGAACTTGACCTGCCGAGAGTTGTTCTGTAAACAGTTTCAATAGATTCAGAAAACGGATGGTTCCGGTCAGCCCCTGATGAATGACTTCATATTCCCTGTCCGCTCCGATATAGTGCATCAGTTTGCGGCGGGCGATATACAGGAAAGAGGCTGTTATACTTCCGCCACCGTTGTTACTCAGATAACGGTCAACTGTTTTGAACAATTCATTGTCTATCGGATAATCCGGATTTTTCTCCTGAAAAAACGAGAGGATGCTTACGCGGTCATTAATGGCTGCCGCATCATTCAGCGGCTGATGAAACATGGATTCCAGCAACTGTTTGCCGCCACGGGTATGTGTCCTGTTAAATACGTTAAAGATGGAATTGGGACGGTATTCTCCAAGCAAGTTCAGGTCTTCGACCGTTTGTTTATCGACGATGAAAGGCTGTTTGGCAAAACTTTCCCGAGGAACGGCATCATCCGTATTTTTTTTACGGATGATGTCCAATACTTTCTCATTGTTGATAATCATCATACCGTGACGGTCGGAGGTAATGCCGTCCGTCAGGGTATAGGTATATTCCGGAATATTCCCGTCCATCACGGTCGGAAAATAGACGAAGTGAATATTATCGCACTGTTTGCCAAGGATTTCACCGGCTTCAATGATGTGTGTCGATATCACGAACAGGCAATCCCGTTTGCCCGAAAAGGCTTTTGTAATGGCTACCGTGGCATCGTAGGCATCTTTCACATTGGTGCCGCGAAACAGTTCATCGAAAATCACCAAAAGGTTTTTTGAACGTCCCAACTGTTCCGCCACTTTTTTCACACGCAGCACTTCGGCATAGAAATGGCTGTAGCCCATGTTCAGGTTATCCGGCAGGTTGATGGTGGTGAACATTCCTTCCAGCACGGAAATCTCCATGGATTCGGCAGGAACGGGAAAACCGACATGCGCCAGATAGACGGTAATACCCAGGGTTTTCATAAACGTGGATTTGCCTGCCATGTTGGCGCCGGTCAGGAAGATGACATTGTTCGACCTGTCAACGGACAGCGTGTTTGCCACTGCATTTTTCACTTCGGGATGATACATCCCTTTCACCTTGAGCGTATTGTTCCCTCCCGGCAGGACTTTTGCAAAAGAAAACCGATGATTGGTTGCCACAAGGGCGACAGCGATATAAACGTCCAGGTTGTAAATACGGTACAGCAGGCGCCGGAACTGTTCGTGCAGTTTGAAACGGATCAGGGCATCCAACCGTGCAGTCTTGGCGTAAGGCAGTTTTTTAGCGCCGTTTTCCGCAAACAGAGGCGCAAAATCAGGGTCATTTACCAAACGTTCCATTTCCTCCACCTCCTCGCGGTAAGATTCCGCTTCGCGGTTTTGTTTCATTTCTCCGATAAAAGTACGCAGCCGATTTACAATTTCGATGGCAGCGAGGGCGCCCTTGTGCAACTGTTCGTAGTCGGCATCGGCGCCCATGGCGCCTTTCAGTTTACGTTGCAGGGTGTCATCTTCGGGCGCCAGACGGGTACGGTTGTCTGTGTTGGAGAGGTAGTGTTCCACGGTGTCGAACAGTTCGCCCCGAAACGGAAACTGCATCCCTGTTTCCTGAAAATAGCGGATGATGCTGCTGCGTCTGTTGATTTTCTCCGCCTCCGAAAGCGGATACATAAACATCTCCTCCAATATTTGCGCCCCGCCCCGTGTGCGAGTTGTGTTGAATAAACCGTATATCGAATTTTTCCCCCGCTTGCCGAAAACATTCAAATCGTCAAGCGTCTGTTTGTCTATGATAAATGCCATGTTTTTTTTAATTATCTGCCGCGACGACGTAACCAAATCACTAAATAAGACGCCAATAACAGCAACGGGAACAGACCCATCAACAGCCATTTGCTGACTTTTACGCCGGAACCTGTGGCGCTAACTTTATCATCCGTAGGACTCGGTCGGCGAACATCAATCGGGACTTCATTATCCGACATCCAGAAGAACGAACCCATCATCAGGTTGAAATTGGCTGCCTGAATACCTGAACGTCTCATGCTTATTTCTTCGTTGCTGAGGCAATCGGCATCGCCTATAATGATGATTTTCTGCGTTTTACCGGCAACTTCACGGGTTAAAGCCAAAGAGGTGGGATATGATTTCTCAATTTCACCGACAGCCGGATTAATACGCACCGTATCATCAATGAAATCGGTCGTTTCCAATTCGTTCCAACTGTCAATCGTATCACTCGCACACAATGGAATCACCTTGTAACCCTTGTCTGTGGTATATTCCAATCCTACAACCCCCGGCATGGTAACCACAGCTCTTTCACGCATGGATTCAAAAATGTAAGACAAATGACTGCCTTCTTCGGTCAGGCGCGATTGAATTAAATTGGCAGGATAATTGTTCACATTGTTCAGACCACCGGCGCCATATTGTCTTCCGGATGAG
>JAISJX010000310.1 GCA_031261145.1 Tannerella sp. | reverse complement strand
GTTGGCCGAAAAGCTTAAAAAAATACGGGAGTTAAAAGGTTTTAGTATGTCGGAATTGGCTCGGATTTCCGGCGTGCATCAGACCACTATTTCTTCGATCGAAACAGGGCGCAATAACTCTCCGGGGTTAGAAACCATAGAAAAGTTATCCACCGCTTTGCAGGTTTCTCCTCTCTATTTTTTTCAGGATAGAACCATCACCGCGTTGGAAATATACGAAAACAATCTCCCCTCGGACGTACGGGATTTTCTTTTACAGAATGACTCGATTCCTTATTTGATGTTGAGCGCCGAAGCATTTCAAACCGGAGTTTCCAGTGAGGACCTCCGGGGAATATATAATTTGCTCAATGAAATGCAGCAAAAGAAAATCAAAACGGAGAGCAATTAAATCACGAAGAAGGTGTTATGATGTACGTTGATATGCTGGATTTTAACGGATTAGTTAATTTTGCAATGTCAGGAGATACCTTGTTTTTTGATAAAAAATACGCACCTACAGTGTGTGCAATACATCACGCTTCGTTCAAAATCAGGGATTGGGCTTCGGAATTTTATAATTATCCTCTGAACTATACCAAGCAAGTGCCCCTTTTGGAATCTAAATTACAGCAGCAGTCGCAGTTTGAACAAATTTATATTGCTGATATCAGAGGCGGATATTTCAACGCTTCCGGGCAAACGCAAAATATTTCCGACCGTAAGTATTTTTGGCAGGTTCTCAAAGGCCGGGCCACCGTCAGTGAACCAATTATCAACCGTTCTACCGATAATCTGGTCATTGCCGTTATAGCACCTATCTATTGTGCCAACAGAATTTCCGGGTTATTCGGGATCACCATCCAAATTGAGTGAGGCATAGGGAAGGGATTTAAGCTTACCTCCCTCACCTTAAGAAAGAAAAAACGGGGCGTTAAGAAGGAGAACAGCCACTTCTTAAACACCCCGTTATATTTTTCATCAGCAGAAAAGAGCGGCCAGTTCTTCGACTGCGGTGGCCATTTCTTCATCCTGCAACTTATGCAGATTATTCTTTAAAAGGCGGATATATTCGGCAGCTTCTTTGGTTATGCCGCCGGGGATTTTATCGACGATTTCCATATTGATTTCCTTGCGGTTGTTGAAGATGAGGTGGAATAGATCTGGACGCGCGTAGTGGCCGACAGAGTCGATCATGAATTTGGCCATCAGGATTTCTTCCAGATCAATATCCGCTACCACCATACCATCTTGATGTTCCAACGGTCCTCCGATATAATTGCAGGCTGGATTGATAATGGCAGCAATTCCTCCGCCAGGTTCTAAAACCCCTTGGGTATTGGGATCCAGCTCATGGTACCATTTGGTTTCTATTTCATTTAAGGTGACCGTAGAATTTAAGACAAATACTTGCCCTTCGAAAGCCACATTGCGGATGATGGCGTCGATGGTTTTGTTGCGATCCCGCGGTTGGCTTTTAAAGTTTGCCCCCGGGAAGTTCGAAACATGGAGCTGTTCACCTTGACTGTATAAGGCATATCTGGCGAGAGGCATGGAATGTTCATAACAGATCAGACCGCCGAGTTTTCCGACCGTGGTATCAAACACCTGAGAGGTATCCCCTGCGCCGCGGGCCCAAATGACTCTTTCTCCGCCGGTGGGAACCATTTTGCGATGTACCCCCAAAATTTTGCCGTTATCAATATAAAGCTGAGAATTGTATAGCGTGTAACCAACCATTTCGTTCATGCCCATCATCATGACCATTTCGTATTTCTTACAGTATTCGGCCAGCTTTTTGATTTCCGGGCCATCTGCCGTATAAGAATTTTTATATAGTTCGGCATAGAGCTGGTTTTGCTTGGCATAGGTGACGGCCATAAACGCCCACCAAGGAAACATAGGCAAGAAGGTTTCGGGGAAAGCGATTAGTTTGACATCTTGCGCAGCAGCCTGTTCAATAAGATCGAAGGCTTTTTGCAAAGTAGCTTCTCCGTTGATTTTGCCATCAAATCCGGAAGAAGAGATAATAGAAGCGGCCTTGAATTTGGTTAATTTTGGATTCATCGTATTAGTCCTCCTTTAAAATAATTATTGATTATTCTTGCTTTAAATTCTTTGGCACATAGGCAAGGATCAGCCACAATATAGCGCCTAACAACAAGGCGTGAACCGCACCAAATCTCCAGAGCACCACGCCGATACAACCAGCAATGCCTAAGTCGACTGCGTTTTTGGACATGTTCATCGAGATAAAAGTACAGGCAAATCCTTGCATGAATAACAGGGGAGAGGTGGCGATGATTAAAAACGGTCTAAGTAAAGAAACCAAAGGAACTAGAAACACCAGAATCGGCCACCAATGTTGGAAAGACATGAACCCGCCGAAGATCGAGTCCATATTTTCCTTACCACTTTTATAGCGTTCATAGATAGAGACGGTTACGCCGGTCCATAATGGTCCCGGCATAGGGGGGAAAGGCGCCAATATTCCGCTCCATAAATTACGAAAAGCTACGATCACGGTAGAGCGGGAAATACTAAAATCAATTAACTCATTCGGCCGCGTAGCCATAGCGTCTTTGCGCAGGGAATCTATGATCATCCAGTCTCCGAATAGGATGACATAAACCACAAAAGCAGTGGGAATGGCACCGAGCAAAAAACTGAGAGGAGGAAATCCGTAGCCGAAAATAGTAGCCGTAGCAAAGGTTTCCTGAATCTGCGGAACGAAAATTCTCCATTCCACTACCGGCATAGGCACTTCGCCAACGATTAAAGCGACGATGGCGCCAACCAAAAAAGCCGGGACATAACCGTATTTGCCAAGACTTTTCATAATTTTGCGCTTCTGTTGCAGTAGTTTAAAACTAACCGACCATAATAAATAAAAGGACAGTACCGTAGCGATAAAGATACCGACGGGAGCTTGAGAGAAACGTCCGCCGTCACCGAGTTCTCCGGCAAATGCGCTGATACCGGCGCCGAATACGATTCCCGAGCGGATGCTGACTGGAACTTTGGTATTTAACCAGTCTGCGAGCCCAGTGGGGCCGGTGATTAAGCATAGAACAGTTAAAACCAGATGGATGGATACCATTGCCCAGACTCTTTCCGCTCCTTCAGGAAAGCTCTTCACATACAAGAGTACAACCGGAATAGCAGCCGTAATAAAACCAGGACAGCTAGGATCTCCTAAGAATCCGGTTAGCCAAAACACCAGCGTGAAGAAAAACAAAATGGTCCAGGCAACGTCAAAACTGACCCAGGGAAAGGCATCCATCACCAAGGGTATACCAGCTAATGCCCCGGAGAACATAAAGAATGCCTGGATCGTTTCGGGCATTTGCCATTTGTAGTGAACGAAAGGGATTCTAAGTTTAAACAAGCCTAATTTAATGTGGGGGCTTTCATGCATTTCTACTGTTGATTCCGGTACGTCATCGGAAAGATTATTGGGAAGGGCTTGTTCTTGGGCCATGTCGAGCACTCCTTTTCTAATCCATAATCCTTTTTTCTTTCCATTCTTTGGTATCAATGACAACGATTGCTTTTGTCTTATACCTCCTTTCTAATATGATTTACTCCCCCGGAAATTCATTAGGCTTGTGGAAACAACCGGCCGACAAAAAGAATATTTTAATTAAGACAGAGACAACTAATAAAACACTATTAACCTAATAGTATAATATTACTAAATTGAAATCAAGATAATATTTTATTAATTTGCAATAGCATGAGATGCAAAAAACCGAAGCATGGGATGCAAAAAAACCGACCGGCTGATGCCGATCGGTTTTTTGATGCAGTTAAGGGCTGATTTATCGTTTAGTTGAGGTTATGCCCGGTCGTTGCCGTCACCCGGTAGGCTTACCAGGGAAATCCATATCCGGGGAATCCGTATCCGGGTATTCCGAAACCGGGTAATCCGAAGCCGGGGAATAGGGGCGGCTGTACCGGAATTTTTTCAAACACGGCTTCTACCGTTACGTTGGCCGTCAGTTTGAAGCTCACGGAATTGCCAAAGCCTTGGTTGTACGTTGCGCCGGTGACTTTCCTTGGCCGATGGGTACTTAGCCTTAAATTCACCATTGACACCTCCAATAATTTAGGATATAATAATATAAATATTATATTATCTTAATTTTAGGGAGGCATACCATGGATTATATATCTCGTCATTTAGAACGCAAGTTTACTCATATGAGCGAGTTCTTCAAAGCCGTACTGGTGACGGGTGCACGTCAAGTGGGAAAGACTACTATGCTCAAACATTTGGCGGAGGGGCAGAATCGCACTTACGTCAGCCTCGATAATTTGATGGCGCGTGAACTGGCACAGTTTGACCCGGTGCTGTTCTTTCAAACCTATAAACCACCCATTCTGATTGATGAAGTGCAGTACGCGCCGCAGTTGTTCGGGCAAATCAAAGTTTTATGCGATGCAAACGAGGAAACGGGACGGTTTTGGCTGACCGGTTCCCAGCAGTATAGAATGCTGAAAAATGTCCGGGAAAGCCTGGCGGGGCGTATCGGGATTCTAACGCTATATAGTCTGTCGCAAACTGAAAAGACTGGCACCAGGTTCACGAACGATCTCGATTTTTCTCTGTCCTGCTTACAGGAAAGGCAAAGCCTGGTTCCAAAGAATGATATGGTGGAGGTGTTTGAGCATATCTGGTGTGGGGGAATGCCGCAGGCTCTCGGGGCTGACGCGGAACAACGACAGGAATATTTTGATTCCTATATCAACACCTACATTATGCGTGATGTGACAGAAGCGGGCGGCGTGACAGATAGCCTGCGCTTTGGCAAGTTTCTGACTGCTTGTGCCGCGCTGATCGGCGAACAGGTAAACTACGCCACCCTGGCCGAAACAGCGGGAATAGCGCAACCGACCGCCAAGGAATGGCTGGAACTTTTGGAGGGGCTGTCGCTAGTCTACTTGTTGCGGCCTTACGCCAACAACGCGCTGAAACGGCTGACGAAAACGCCCAAGTTATATTTTTGCGACAGCGGACTCGCTTCATACCTCTCCAGGTGGCTGACGCGTGAAACCTTGATGAATGGCGCCGCGAACGGACATTTTTTTGAAAACTATGTTGTAACCGAGCTGCTCAAAAACTATGCTTATTCACCCCTTAAATATGGAATGACCTATTATCGGGATTCCAACGCCAAAGAGATTGACCTCTTGGTGGAGGAAAATAACTTCATTCATCCCATAGAAATCAAAAAATCGGCCAACCCTGACCGCAGAGAAGTTAAGAAATTTGACTTGCTGCAAAAGACTGCCGTCCAGCGTGGCGCGGGCGGTATCATTTGTATGTGCGAGGAAGTCATTCCGATTGACAGTTATAACTGTTTTATCCCGTGCAATTTGCTATAGCCATTTCATATCACAATTATGATAATAATCTTAACTGTCCTGCAGCAAGGCCAAAATTTTATCTGGCAGGATAGCGGGAACCGGGGAGTGGACAAAGTCTTTGACATTGCGGGTAACGATGTAATCGGCCCGGTTTCGTTTGGCGCACAGGGCCTGAACCGCGTCCTCATAATCGGTCATGGGACTGGCAAAAGCACCGGAGATGTCGCTTTTTCGCACTTCGGCTACCTCCACTAGGGCAAGAAAAATTTGCACCGCGGTTTTTACCTCGTCCGGACGGAGGTGTTTGCGCAGGATATACATAACATCCAACACCGTCGCGCTGGAAACCAAGCCCTCGGCTTTTCCGGTTTCACAAAAGCGCAGAACATTCAATGACGCCATATATCCATCGCGCTGAGAGATGATATCCACCACAATATTCGTATCCAGGTAAAGCTTCACTGGCGCGCCAGCCTTTCCTCCCGTATCGCTTTCTCATCCACCTCTGACGGCACCAGGCCCACCAAACGGTCAGATAGAAATGAAATGGCGTTATTTACGCCCACCCGCCGGGCAATGGGCAAGCTGTTACGGGTGATGACAATTTCCTG
>JAISJX010000130.1 GCA_031261145.1 Tannerella sp. | reverse complement strand
CTTTCGCTCCGGGATTCTACAACGAAGAGCGAAGCAATAAAGCAGTAGCCCGGTTGTTTCGGACGCTTAACTTTTTTGTTGAACATACCGGAAACATGGGTTTCTGTATGGCGCCTTATATCGTCATTCGGTTATCGGGAAATTCAGGAGATTGTTTAAACCGCTCCTTTTGAGAAAAACAGATGGAAGAAAAGTAATTGATATTGGATTGAATTTTTCCAGTAAGCGGCCGAATGTCCTCCGGGACGTGTGATATAATCGTGCTGGATTTGATGATACAGCAGTTCGCGATGCAACTTTTCGTTTACTTCATAAAAGAAATCGCCGGTTCCGCAATCAATGATGATGGACAAATCGCCGGGACGGAGACGGTACAGTTGGTTGATGACGGTATGTTCGTCCCAGCGCTCCCTGTTTTTGTTATACTCGCCGAGCGCCTTGCTCATTTCCCAGTTGTTCGGGAACGGGCGGATATCGACGCCGCCGCTTGTCGAACCGCAAGCGCCGAACACGCCGGGATGGCGGAAACCTAACCACAGTCCGCCGTGGCCGCCCATGCTAAGTCCTGTAACCGCCCGCCCTTTCTTGTCGGGAATGGTTTTGTAATGGCTGTCGATATAGGACACTAATTCCTGCGAGACAAATGTTTCGTACCTCACGGCGGGATTGACGGGGCTGTCCCAGTACCAATTGTTTTTTCCGTCGGGACAAACGATAATCACGCCGTACCGGGTGGCGAGTTTGGGCAGATCCGGTTCAATCTGAAGCCATGATTTATGGTCGCCGCCGTATCCGTGCAGAAGGTATATGACCGGGAAAGCGGATTGTCGTTCGTAATTTTCGGGGAGAATAACGACGTTTTGAACGCGGATGTTCATCGACGGACTGGCTACTGCGACCGTATCCACCGGTTTGGCAAACCCGCTTGCACAAATGACAAGCAGGATAAAAATCCATGAAATACTATTCTTCAACTTCATAATTGTTGTTTTTAATTTTCGGAATCGTTTGTTTGATTTTCCATGCAAAGGTAAATTTTTTTCGGAAAAACAACATTATCCGGCGCTTTCAAAATGCGATTTCTCTTCCAAACGCGGGAAATGTATTTTATTTTTCAGGAAAAAACCGAAAAAATCACAATTGGAGACGTTAAATATCTGTATATTGCAGATAAAATTCAATCAAATTTATAAATAAATCCGCGGATTGCTCGTTATCAACGAAAAAAAGACTATATTTGCACCCTGAAAAAAATGGATATATAATAAGTAATAACATAAATCGATAGATTCAAATGCAGAACAAGGGTTTTATACGGGTTTTCGCAATATTACTGACGCTTGTTTGTTTATTCTATTTGTCGTTCTCATTTGTAACGCAAAAATATAGTAAACAAGCGATTGAGTATGCTGGTGAAGATGCCTTAAAAGAGAGTTTTTATTTAGACTCGTTAGCGAGCAAGAAGGTATGGCTTGGGTATTCGCTCAAAGAATGCCGTGAGATGGAAATCACTTTAGGTCTCGACCTGAAGGGAGGAATGACTGTTATCCTGGAGTTGAACGTGCCGGACGTGATCCGGTCGCTTTCGAATCATAATCAGGATCCGGATTTTAACAAAGCGTTGGATTTAGCTTATGCACGTCTGGCCGCCAGCCAGAGAGATTTCATTGACCTGTTCGTGGAAGAATACAAAAAATTGGATCCCGGAGCGCGTCTTTCTACTATTTTCAGCACTTTAGAACTGAAGGATAAAATCACGCCTTCGAGTACGGATGCTCAGGTGGTATCGGTTATCAGGTCTGAGTTGACAAGTGCGATTGATAATTCGTATAATGTATTAAGTACACGTATAGACCGTTTTGGCGTCATATCGCCGAATATCCAGCGTTTGGAAACGGCCGGTCGTATCTTGGTGGAATTGCCGGGTGTGAAAGAACCGGAACGTGTTCGTAAGTTGTTGCAAGGTACGGCTAATCTCGAATTTTGGGAAACGTATAGCCTGACCGAAATAGCCAGACAGCTACAGTCGGCAGACGAAGTGTTGGCGCAGACACTGAAAACGGATGAACCGGCCGATTTGACGGATACTGCTGCGGATGGCGCTGCGACCACAACGGAAGCGACCGAAAACCAGGCGGAAAGCGCCGAAACAACAAGCGCTTCGGACGTTGATTCGTTGTTAGCCCAGTTAGGCGAGAATACGGATGAAACGGCTGCTACGGCAAACGATGCCGAAGCCCTTGCAAAATACAGGAAAGAACATCCGTTATTTTCTATCCTCCAGTTAAATGTGGATCAGACAGGCACACGGCTTATTCCCGGTCCGGTAGTCGGTTATGCACAGAAAAACAATATGGATAAGGTGATTGAATATTTGAATCAGCCAAGAGTAAAATCCATATTACCCAGAAATGTCGTATTCAAATGGGGCGTAAAACCTTTTGACACGGATGGGAAATTATACCAGTTATATGCCATTAAAGTAACGAACCGCGACGGAAGCCCGGCGTTGGGCGGCGATGTGGTAACGAATGCAAATGCCGACTTTGCCCAACAGCAAATCGGACGCGCCGAACAGCAGGTTAGTATGGCGATGAATGCAGAAGGCGCTAAAAACTGGGCGCGCCTGACCAAAGAAAATATCGGAAACTGTATCGCTATCGTGCTGGATGATATGGTTTATTCCGCTCCGCGCGTAAACGATGAGATTACCGGCGGACATTCGCAAATCAGCGGCAATTTCTCCACCGAGGAAGCGAAAGACTTGGCTAACGTGTTGAAATCCGGTAAAATGGCGGCTTCGGTCAATATTGTTCAGGAAGACGTGATAGGCCCTTCACTCGGACAGGAATCTATCAGGGCAGGTGTGATTTCATTTATTGTCGCTTTCATTGCCTTGATGATTTACATGTGTATGCTTTACGGATTCATACCCGGAATGATTGCCAACGGCGCTTTGCTCTTAAACATATTCTTCACGCTTGGAATACTTGCCTCGTTCAAAGCGGTACTGACAATGCCCGGTATCGCCGGTATGGTCTTATCGCTCGGTATGGCCGTCGATGCAAACGTACTTATATATGAACGCGCGAAGGAAGAAATGAAGGCGGGCAAACCATTTGCACGCGCCATAACAGACGGTTATGGAAATGCTTTCTCTGCCATTTTTGACGGTAACCTGACGGCTATAATCGCCGGTATCGTGCTGTTTATTTTCGGTACAGGCTCCATCAGAGG
>JAISJX010000217.1 GCA_031261145.1 Tannerella sp. | reverse complement strand
AAGTCTGGTTTCGTCATTGCGAGCCGTAGGCGAAGCAATCCAGAGTATTGATTATTAATGGATTGCTTCGGGATTTGCCCTCGCAATGACGTGCAAAATACCCTTTTTGGTCAGCCCCTGAACACCTACGGCGTTCCGGTATATCTTATATGGCATTTTCTATTGATATGCAAGTCCTGACGGACTATTCTTATCCGGAACTCACGTTATTAAAATGATTCCGTAGCAAACGAGGAGAGAATAGTTATATTTTATTACGTTAATTTTTTTTGAGGCTAATGCTAATCAGGTTACATTTGTAATCAAATTTTTGTACGCATCAATGGCTAATGATTTAAGTAGTTCAGTAGAACCGACATATTTGTATAATCCAACATCAATTAACGAAGATGACAATTTCTTCGTGTGTGGATTCAGGCGCAGTAAAAGCGAAAGGCGCGTGGCGAAAGGAGGTTTCCTTTGTCCCGTACCTTTTGCTTTATTTTTGATTATATTGAAAATAAACAGGAAATCCCGAATCAAACAGTAGTTAATCATTAATTTATAAACCGAATAATACAACTGCCTATGATATAAAATTAAGAAGTTTTTAAAAAAGCTGTAGTACAGCATATTGTCTTTAGACAATCTTGTAAGAATGTGAATATTAAAAAAACTGGATGAAATCATCCAAAATGTAAAATGTTAATTAACAAAAGAAAATGAAAGATTTCAATTATGAAAATTTATTCCGGGGAAAGGTAAACAAACTATACCGGATAGTGCAATTAGTTGTTGTAATGGCTTTTATTTGTGCCGCGAATTTGCCGGCCAAGAGTCATTCTTCAACCGAAGTAATGCAAAGTGTAAGCGTATCGGGTACGGTATCGGATACCAGCGGCGAACGTTTAATAGGGGTAAATGTAGCTGTAAAAGGAACGACTATCGGCGTGATTACGGATGTGGACGGGAATTTCACCCTGAATGTACCTAATACCAATTCGGTGCTGGTTTTCTCGTTTATGGGATTTGTTTCGCAGGAAGTAACGGTAGGTTCGCAAAAGAGAATTAATGTGACCCTGCAAGAAGACAACCTTCTCTTGGAAGAAGTAGTCGTAATCGGTTACGGTTCTGTCAAGAAAAGTGATTTGACAGGCTCTGTAGCCAATGTTACGGCCGACCGTTCCAACAAAGGAGGCGTAAGCGCTTCTGTCGGTCAGATGATTCAAGGCAGGGTAGCCGGATTAAACGTAACGCAAAACTCTGCGCAACCCGGAGGTAACAACTCTATCATCATCCGTGGGCGCAACTCAATTAATGGTTCGGTAGCGCCGCTATATGTAGTGGACGGCTTTCCGTATGATGCGGCGGCTGCCCCCAGTACCGGCGAGACTTTTAGCAATGCCAGCAGAGACCCGATGAGTTTTATCAACCCCAACGACATCGAAACAGTTTCGGTATTGAAGGATGCAGCGGCAACGGCCATCTATGGAACACGGGGCGCCAACGGCGTAATCATCATCACAACTAAAAAGGGAAAAGCAGGTAAGTTGAAAATCACTTATGACGGTTATGCCGGAGTACAGGAACAAGCTAAAAAGTATGAATTGTTGAGTGGACCGGAATATATGACCTATTGGTCGCAATTCACACAAGGACCTACTTACACGGCTGAAGAAATAGCCAGAGCGACAACAACCAACTGGATTGACGAAGTTCTGCAACAAGGCTCTGTTCAAAGCCACCAAGTCAGTCTGTCGGCTGCCGAAAATAATCTGCGCTATTATTTTTCTGCCGGATACTATAACCAGAAAGGTATTGTAAAAAATGCCGAAATGCAGCGTATGTCGGTGCGTTCAAACGTGGATTATCAAAAGGGTAAATTGGGCGTTTTCACCAATTTCTCACTTACCAACATCAACGACCAGAATCAATCGGACAGTGGTGGTTCGCGCGCATCCATACTTGAAAGCGCCATAAGTTTTGCGCCTAACCTGACAAAACCGGCAGACGGGAGTTATGTACAAGATCCGGGGTCAGCTATGAACATCTATCCACTGACCGTTTTGGGTGTAGAAGATAAGACGAAGAGCGATAAAGTGGACGTAAATGCCGACATCAATTATGAGGTATTGCCGGGTTTGAAACCACAACTGAAATTAGGGTACAATGTACAAAATGCTTACCGAACGTATTATCTGCCTTCGACCACGCCGTCCAACGGAGGGGTGCCCAGAGCAGACGGAACTTTCCACAACGGCATGGCTTCGGCTACTTCGTTGCGTAATGTCGGTTATACGCTTGAAGGACTGTTGAATTACAGCGTAACCCTTGCCAACGACCTGAAAGTGATTGCTCTGGCAGGTTATTCATATCAATACGCCGGATGGGAAAACAACCGCACCAGAGGACAGGAGTTTTCACCCGCCGATATTTTCGGACCTGACAATATGAATGCTGCTACAACCCAAATTGCCGCCACCGGGAAGGAAGAAAATGTGATTATCTCCGGTTTTGGACGATTAGATTTGACTTGGAAAGACAAATATTTCCTGACCGGAACGCTCAGGCGTGATGGCTCGTCCAAGTTTGGCGAAAACAATAAATGGGGTTGGTTTCCCGGCGCTTCGGCAGCTTGGAAGCTGAATAACGAAAGTTTTCTTGAAAGCGCTGAAAATCTGGACTTGCTGAAGCTACGCTTGGGTTGGGGCGTTACAGGAAACTCCGGTTTCAGTAATTACTTGAGCTTGCCTCTCTATAATGTGGTGAAAGATAACGGCGCTGTCATCGGACAACAAATGAATCCCGCTACTACATTAAGTTCAACGCTGGCAAACCCGAATCTGCAATGGGAGAAGACCTCACAAATCAACCTTGGTGTGGATGTTACTTTTTACAAGAAATACAACCTGTCGGTTGATTTTTACAGGAAAAACACTTCCGATCTGATTATCCCACTACCGCTGATGCGAGAGAGCGGACTGTCGCAGCAATGGGTCAATGCTGCCGATTTGGAAGTGAAAGGAGCCGAGTTGACCTTTGAAGCGAATATCTTGCAAAAACAAGACTTCCAATGGTCAACCAACTTCGTATTTGGATGGAACGACAACAAAGTGACGAAGATTAATATACCGGGTGAAGCCGTAAGAACCAGTCTGCAAGGTAGTGGTATCATTGAGGGCGAAAAACCCAACTCTTATTTTATGTATAAGTTCAAGGAGGTTAATGCAGATGGCGTTTTGGTAGCCCAGGATTTGGACAACAGCGGAGGAGTGAATGTCTTAGACAAGACGGTAGTAGGCAGTCCTGACCCGGACGTTACTATTGGATGGGGAAACACCGTTTCGTATAAAATTATTGACCTGAGTTTCTTCTTTAACAGCGCTCTGGGGCGTGAATTGCATAATACTATCAAGGCCGCTCATACATCAGCCTATCTGGCAACTCCGTCTAATCGCTTCAAATCGGTACTGACCGAGGCTAATCTGCCAAAAACCAACGCCGGGGGGCTTACCGGTGGCGATTTCAGCGGCAACTCGCGTTGGGTAGAAGATGCATCGTATCTTCGCTTGCAGAATGTAACCTTAACGTTCAACATTCCGACAAAAGGTTTTCAAAACAAAATTGAGAGCCTGAAGTTGTATGTGCAAGGGCAGAATTTATGGACACACTCCAAATATTCAGGAGTCAATCCGGAAACAAATGGTTTATATCCATCTGTTCGAACAATAACAGGTGGTCTTAATATTACATTTTAACAATAAATAAACAACAAAATGAATAGAATAAAGATAAGCATTATTGCATTCGGCGCCGTTGTTGCGTCGATGATAAGCACTTCATGTTCAGATAGTTTGCTGGAGGAGAAACTGTATGGCAAATTAGGACAGTCCAGTTTACCACAAGGCGCGGAAGGTGCGAACATGTTGGTATTGGGCATCTATCCCAAGCTACAGACCGCCAACCTCCAACCTTATGGGATTTATGGAAGTGACGCTGTATCAGACCAGTTATGGACAAATTGGGGTGGTACGGAACCGGATGGCTGGGGCGGAGCAATGCATTTCCATAGCATGTACCCGGGTGATGGCGCAACAGAGGATCTCTGGAATGCCAGTTATCAAATCATTGCGCAATGCAACGAAGCGATACGGCTATTCGGTGAAAACGCAAAGACCGATGCACAAATAAATGTGATACTGGCAGAAGCTGTTTTTTGGAGAGCCTGGGCTTACAACTGGTTGATGAAAGGATTTGGCGATGTACCCTTACTGAAAGGAGGCGAAGACCTGTCGAACGGCATCAAGCAAACACCCAAAGCAGAGATATTGCAGTTTGTTCTCAGCGAATTGAAAAGCATCGAATCCGTCTTGCCGGCTTCGCGTCCTGCTTCAGAATACGGACGCACGACCCGCTGGGCTGTCAAAACGTTACTTGCCAATATCTATCTGAACCAGAAAGATTGGACGAACGCCTCCCTCTATGCCAAAGACGTGATAGACAATGGCGGCTTTGGATTGATGGACTATTACCACGATGTGTTCGGAATTGACGAAAACAAGGAAGTGATTCTGGTGAGCGTGTGTGTTGGCGAGTATTACAGGGGCAACAATTTCGATGCTCTGTCGTTGCACAACAGGTTGGTTTCAGGACTTGGCATAACAGGGTATTCCGCATCTGATGGCTTTGGTTTGACGGTTCCATTCTTTGAGTCATTCGCCCCCAACGATAAACGCAGGGAAGACTACAATCCCGCCACCCAAAAGGGTATTATGCTGCATGGCTACCTCACGGATATAAACACAGGGGCGCCGCTTTACACAAACGCCGCAGGCGAAGCAATTAAAGCTGAAGAATCTCTCAACAGGGTGGTTGCCATGAAATATCCGGTACAACCAAGTCCTGTACGTGGCGAGTGGATGACAAGTGATTTTGTCATCATGCGACTGGCCGAAGTTTACCTCACGTATGCCGAAGCTCAAAATGAGTTGGGTAATTCCGGTGAAGCGCTGAAATATATCAACCTGATCAGAACAAGAGCAGGATTGGCCGATCAGCCCGCTTCGCTGACGAAAGATCAGATACGCGACGCCGTCTTGGATGAAAGAGGATGGGAATTGTATGTTGAAGGATACCGCAGAGATGATTTGATTCGTCACGGTAAATTGCTGGAGAAAGCCAAGATCGTGTGGGAATACTATTTGCCTGACAGACCTTGGACGAAAGGGGGCGAAACTTACCGTAATCTGTTTCCAATTCCTCCCGATGCCATGACAAGAAATCCTTTATTGGTACAAAATCCCGGTTATTGAATCGTCGGTATTTAAAAAATCAAAATACCCCGCAGTAATTGCGGGGTATTTTTTAAATCCACATTATTTTATATCTTATGAAAAGAAACAATCTATTTCTAATTTCCTGTTTAGTATCCGTCTCGTTGGTTGGCTGTAAAACAGGAGAGACGCAGGATACGTACGGCAACCCCTATTTTGCCGGAGTAAGCAACCATGGGCAATCTACGGATAACCCCTACCTGACAGCCGGAGATAGAGCCTACGTCGTAGGTTCTCAGGACGGACTTTTTCCCGATGTCGGCTTCCATTTGCGAGGCGAAATGGGGGGAATATGGGTATTACCCATCAAACTGGCCGATGGCTTCTGGCTAAAACTGAGCGATACGGCAACCAAGGAAGAGTTTTGGCTGACGAAAGCCGATACGTTTATCAATTATCCTTATGGCAATCAATTCGTTTACAATTCCATACTGAATGGTATTAAAGTGAACCGGACGCAGTACGTACCGGAAGGAAAAACAGGCGTCGTGATACAATACTCCTTCGAAAACACCTCACAAACAGCACGAAACTTAGGGCTTGACTTTGTGGTGAAGCCGGAAATTATTCCGGTATGGTTTTCTAAGCAAAACGGCATTATCGACGGCGCAGACACGATTCGTCGGGATGAACAATCCGGTTTGTTTTGTGCCGGAGATATATCGAATAACTGGCATGTAGTATGGGGAACAAATGCCAAGACAGAGGGCTATAATCTAAACAGTTCCATCCCCGAAGAAACAAGAGGAAATGGAAAAACGCCCGCCTTGAATAGTTTATTGGCGTTGAAACCGGGCGAAAAGAGCGTCATCCATTATTTTATCTGCGGCTCCACCGAAAGCGAAGACGACGCAAAAGCGGTTTTCGCTGATTTATCGCAAAATAAAGACGCTTTATTGGCGCAGAAAAAAGCCTTATATCATTCGATACTCGACCGCGCTCAAATAGAGATACCCGACAAACTCCTCCAGGAAACCTATAACTGGGTAAAAATTAACACACAGTGGTTAGTGTCCGACTTAAAAGGTATAGGACGCTTTTTAGGCGCGGGAGCGGTGGATTATCCCTGGTTGTTCGGATGCGATATGTCTTTTTCTACACAAGGTCTGCTGGCGACAAGTGATTTTGAATTGACGAAATCCACCTTGTTATTACTGAAAGATATTTCCGAAAAAGTAAATGGAAACGGACAAATTATCCATGAAATGTCGGCTAACGGCTTCGTTTATAACACAGGAAACACACAGGAAACCGGACACTTTATCATGGCTGCATGGAAGTATTTCCTATGGTCGGGCGACATTGATTTCATGCGCGAAGTATATCCGTATTGCAAAAAAGGGATTCAATGGCTAACGGTGGACATGGATACGAATCATAACCTCTTTCCTGAAGGATACGGAATTACGGAAATAAACTACATGGATGCCGAATTGATAGATGTAGCCGCCTACACAGAGCAGGCGCTTGAAGTAATCGCTAAAATGGCTTTGCTGTTCGATGAACCGGCTTTGGCGGCAGACTTTCAAAGCAGGGCAGAAGTTTTGAAAGACAAAATCAATACCTATTTATGGGACGATGAAGAATCTACGTATTATGATTTCTACGGAACACAGGAACAAGCTATGAAATTAGCGAAAACATCTCTTGACTATATAAGCAAAAAGGATGATTTGCCTCAATACAAAGCCAGAAAAGAGTACTACAATAGCTTAGTCAACCGGCTTGCAAAGATACCGGCAGGCACGGAAGGCGGATGGACTACCCATAAAATTAGTGCGGCAAACACCCCCATAGAAGTAGGGATAGCCCCACGGGAAAAGGCAATTCGCTTTCTGGATAAAATACGGAATGAACAGTGCGGGGAATACGGACCCTATTTGAGTGTGGATAGAAACACGCAGATGACAAGCAACAACGGCGTGCAAGCCATGAGCGAAGCGGCTTACGGACGTACCGACGAGATGCTGTGGTATGTAAACGGCATTGCCAGGTCCTTACATAAGACCTTGCCCGGTTCCATCAATGAAATGATGCCCGAAACCGTATTCGACCCGCCCACAAGTATGTTCCCTTATGGTTGCCCCGTGCAAGCCTGGACTATCTACGGCGTAGCGACGTCCATTATCACCCATATCTTTGGTGTACAGCCGGATGCCTATCAGCATCAAGTTCTTTTTGAACCGCATCTACCGACCGGATGGGATAAAATATCCCTTACCAACCTGCGCGTAGGCGACAATATCTTTTCTGTCAAAATAACAAGAGAAGCAGGTAAGACGGTGTATGACATAACTTCAAAGGATGACCTTTGGTATTATACATTGCTCCCTATGGAGAAATCTGCAAAAGAATACAAATTGAATGGTCAAACGGGATGTCTTTTACCCGATGGCATCCAATTAAGCGGAAAGCATAATCAAGTAATTATACAATAATCCAATGAAAGCGACTACTTATCTGGGAATACTTTCCCTTTCTTTATTTGTTTCGGCTTGCTCACATAATGCAAGTACCGGCTATGCGACGCCCTACTTTAAGGGTATCGCAAATAATCCTTCCACAAGTGATAAGCCCTATCTTACTGCCGGAGATAAAGCATACGTCATAGGCACGCAAGATGGCTTGTTCCCTGACATGGGAGGTCATCTTCGCGGTGAAATGGGCGGGATATGGAC
>JAISJX010000193.1 GCA_031261145.1 Tannerella sp. | reverse complement strand
TTCTATGACACCATCAAAGGCGGCGACTACCGCGCCCGTGAAGCAAACGTCTATCGCCTGGCGGAAGTGTCCAATGCCATTATCGACCAATGCGTTGCACAAGGCGTGCCATTTGCCCGCGAATACGGCGGATTGCTGGACAACCGTTCGTTCGGCGGCGCACAGGTATCCCGTACATTTTACGCCCGCGGTCAAACGGGACAACAGTTATTATTAGGCGCTTACTCGGCGCTGAGCCGCCAGATTGGGTTGGGCAAAGTGAAAATGTTCACCCGCCACGAGATGGTGGACATCGTAAAAATCGACGGACGCGCCCGCGGAATTATCGCCCGCGACCTTACCACCGGTAAGCTGGAACGCTATGCCGCTCATGCCGTGGTTGTTGCAACGGGCGGATATGTAAATACATTCTTCCTTTCGACGAATGCGATGGCTTCCAACGGTTCGGCCGCATGGCAATGTTTCAAGAAAGGCGCTTATTTCGCCAATCCTTGTTATGTACAGATTCATCCGACCTGTATTCCGGTGCACGGTGAATTTCAGTCGAAACTGACGTTGATGTCCGAATCCCTTCGTAACGACGGGCGTATCTGGGTTCCGAAGAAAAAAGAAGACGCCGAAGCTATCCGCGCCGGTAAATTGAAACCGACACAGATTGCGGAAGAAGACCGCGATTACTATCTGGAACGCCGCTATCCGGCTTTCGGAAACCTCGTTCCGCGCGACGTTGCTTCGCGTGCTGCAAAAGAACGTTGCGACGCCGGTTTCGGAGTAGGTACGGGGCAAGCCGTTTATCTGGATTTCTCTGAAGCGATTGGCCGTCTGGGCAAAAACGTGGTAGAACAGCGCTACGGAAACCTGTTCCAGATGTACGAAAAGATTGTCGATGATAATCCATACGAAACGCCGATGATGATTTTCCCCGCCTTACATTATTCGATGGGCGGTCTGTGGGTGGACTACGAACTGATGACCTCTGTTCAGGGTCTGTTTGCCATCGGCGAAGCCAATTTCTCCGACCACGGCGCAAACCGTCTGGGCGCTTCCGCCCTGATGCAGGGATTGGCCGACGGCTATTTTGTATTACCTTATACGATACAGAATTATCTGGCCGACCAGATTCAGGTTCCGCGTTTCAAAACCGATGCACCCGAATTTGAAGAAGCAGAGAAGAACATTCAGGCTCGTATCGACCGCTTGATGAATATCAAAGGTGAACGTTCTGTGGACGTCATTCACAAGGAATTAGGTCATATCATGTGGAACTGCGTAGGTATGGCGCGTAACGCCGAAGGCTTGAAAGAAGCAATCGAAAAGATTAAAAAGCTGAAAAAAGAATTTTGGAGTAATGTACGCATACCCGGTAAGGCCGAAGACCTGAACGTCGAACTGGATAAGGCGCTTCGTCTGGCCGACTTTATCGAGATTGGCGAACTGATGGCGCACGATTCCTACGACCGTGCCGAATCTTGCGGCGGACACTTCCGCGAAGAGCATCAAACGCCTGAAGGTGAGGCATTACGCCACGATGATACGTTCTCTTACGTATCGTGCTGGGAATATCAGGGTGAAGACAAAGACCCTGTCATGCTAAAAGAACCTCTTGATTACGAATTTGTTGTGCGTCAGCAACGGAATTATAAGAATTAAAAATTACAGCAATGGATAAAAATATAGATATTACATTAAAAGTATGGCGCCAACGGGGTCCGAAAGAAAAAGGCGCTTTTGAAACGTATCAATTGAAAAATATTTCCCAGGGAAGTTCATTCCTTGAAATGTTGGATGTCCTTAATGAACAGTTAATCAACGAAGGAAAAGTACCCGTCTTTTTCGACCACGACTGCCGCGAAGGTATTTGCGGAATGTGTTCATTATATATTAACGGTCATCCGCACGGGCCGGACACGAGTGTTACGACCTGTCAGCTCCACATGCGTAAGTTCGAAAACGGCGCAACCATCACCGTTGAGCCGTGGCGTTCGGCCGGTTTCCCTGTGATTCGGGACTTAACGGTTGACCGTCAGGCGTATGATAAGATTATACAGGCCGGAGGGTTTGTGTCGGTTAATACCGGCGGCGTGCCCGATGCCAATGCGATTCCAATTCCGAAGAAAAACGCCGATTTAGCGATGGATGCGGCAGCATGTATCGGTTGCGGAGCATGTGCGGCAGCTTGTAAGAACGGTTCGGCGATGTTGTTTGTTTCGGCTAAGGTCAGCCAGTTAGCATTGCTTCCGCAAGGTCGCGCAGAGGCTTCCCGCCGTGCAAAGGCCATGCTCGCCAAGATGGACGAGCTGGGATTTGGAAACTGTACCAATACCCGTGCCTGCGAAGTGGAATGTCCGAAAAATATCTCCGTAACCAATATCACCCGTCTGAACAGAGAATTTATCTCTGCAAAGCTGAAGGACTGATTCGGAGCGATATAAAAGATATAAAGGGATTCGTCCATGGATGAATCCCTTTGTTTTTCGTGATATTTTTCTTCAAACATTGAAAATTTTATAGATCAACTAATTACTTATAGACCATGAATTTTGGGAAAAAAATATGTACGCTGTTTATCTTCTGCTCTCTTTTTCAGGCAGAAGCGATTCCGGCATCCGGTAAAATAATTGAAAAAGCAGTTCCGGTTTGGGCTTCCGGGCGTGAAAAAGAAATGAATCTGAACCTGGGTTTCAGGGGCGTTTTCCAAGCGAAAAAAGGCCAACCGGTAACATTGAAAATCACGGCGTCAACGCTTTACCGCGTTTATGTGAATGGTGAATTTGTCGGTTCAGGCCCTGCACGTGCCGCTCACGGTTATTTCCGTGTGGATGAATATGATATCAGCCCGTTCGTTCGGGATGGCGGGAATATCGTGGCCGCTGAAGTGGCCGGTTATAATGTCAATACTTACTATACCATCGACCAGCCGTCGTTTTTGCTGTCGGAAGTGGCGGCGGACGGAAAAATTATCCTTGCAACCGGCAAAAACCGTGATTTCGAGGCTTTTCAGATAAAAGAAAGACTGCAAAAAGTGGAACGATACAGTTTCCAGCGTCCGTTCACGGAGTACTACCGGATGAAGGAAGGATATGAGCAATGGCGCACGTCGGCCACGGTTCCGGTTGAGAAACTGAAACTTTCGGCTTTCCCGCAAGTGGAACTATTGCCGCGCAACGTGTTGTTACCCAGCTTTGAGATAGTAGAACCCATCGCCGTTTATTCAAAGGGAACGATGACAAAAATCGTGCCTGCAACGTATCACAAAGACCGTTCGCTAAAGAATATCGGCGAGAAATTCAAGGGATACCCCGAATCGGAACTCGAAGTGGCTCCGGCGTCGCAGGAAATGTTGGAACTTGTATCGGCTAATCAGGAGATTATCAATAAACCAACGGTGGCGATCGGTACAATATCACTGAAAACCAACGAATTTTATACGTACAATTTCGCGTCGAATTATTCAGGTTTTATCGGCGCAAAACTCACTTGCCAAAGTCCGACACGCATTATTTTTTACTTTGATGAGGTGCTGACCGACGGGGATGTGAATACCCGGAAGCGCCAAAGCGATGTCTGTAATCAGATTGTCTATGAATTTGCTCCGGGCGCTTACGACCTCGAAACTTTTGAATCTTACACATTCAAATATCTGAAAGTCATTGCAACAGAAGGTAATTGCCAAATCGAAAACGTATATCTGAGGGAATTTGCCTATCCTGAAAATAAAAATGCCACCTTCAATAGCAGTAATTTCAAATTGAATGCAATATTTGATGCGGCAAAACAAACCTCCCGGCAAAACTCCGTGGATGTGTTCATGGATTGTCCGTCACGCGAACGCGCCGGTTGGCTGTGCGACAGCTATTTCAGCGCCATTATGGAGAAAGAATTTACCGGTTATTCGGCTGTCGCTCACAATTTTTACGAAAACTATGCACTCCCCGCCTCATTCAAATATCTTCCCGACGGAATGATTCCAATGTGTTATCCGTCAGACCATAATGACGGAAATTTCATTCCCAACTGGTCGATGTGGTTCATCTTGCAGGTGGACGACTATGCCCAACGTGGAGGCGACCCGCTATTGATTGCCCAACTGAAAGAACGGATAGAGAAGCTGTTAGGCTATTTCGCACGGTTTGAAAACGAGGATGGTCTGCTTGAAAAACTCGAACAATGGGTATTCGTCGAATGGTCTAAGGCAAACAGTTTTACGCAGGACGTCAACTACCCGTCCAACATGTTGTATAGCGCAGCATTAAGAAGTGCATCAAGGCTTTACGGCAATCAGGAATGGGCGCAGAAAGCGGAACGTATCCGGCAAACCATCCTCAAACAGTCGTATAACGGCGATTTTTTTGTGGATAACGCCCTGCGAAAGAACGGAAAAGTGGAAGTAACCGACAATACGACCGAAGTCTGCCAATATTACGCCTTTTATTTCGGAATAGCGACGCCCGATTCCCATCCCGCGCTCTGGAAAAAAATAACGGCGGAGTTTGGCCCGAACCGTGATGATAAAACGGTTTATCCCAATGTTTTCCGCGCCAATTCTTTTATGGGAAATTATATGCGTATGGATTTGCTTTCGCGCTACAATCTGCAAAGCCAGATGTTATTGGAACTGCAGGATTATTTCTTTTATATGGCGGATAAAACCGGGACTTTGTGGGAAAATGCAAGTAGCAGTGCGAGTTGTAACCACGGCTTTGCTTCTTACATCGGACATGTTTTGTACCGCGACGTCTTGGGTGTCAGAAATATAGACTATACCAACAAGAAAATAACCATTCGCTTCACCGACCTTCTCCTCGACCGTTGCAAGGGTCGTATTCCCATTGAAGATAAGTTTGTTGAGTTGGAATGGACACGTTCGGGTA
>JAISJX010000099.1 GCA_031261145.1 Tannerella sp. | reverse complement strand
ATCACGGTATTGATCTCGAAATCGGATGGAGACAGCAGATTAATAAGGACTTATCCTTCTATATCCGACCCAATCTGACGTTTGCGCGTAATAAGATTGTATTTATGAACGAAATATCCCGTGACTTTGACTGGAGATACGAAACAGGCAGACCTGTCGGCGAACATTATGTGTATTTAGTGGATCATTTTGTGCAGGATCAGGACGAAGCCAACAGGTTGAATGCCATGAACAACGGAGCCGGCTTCCAGCCTTGGGGTGCATTAAGCCCCGGCGACGTAGTATATAAAGACTTGGATGGCGACGGAAAGATTACCGATACCAACGACCGTACGTTCAAGGGCTATCCCAGGACACCGGAATTGCAGTTTGGCATTCCTGTCGGACTTCAATATAAAGGATTTGACTTCGGCATACTCTTTCAGGGCGCTGCACGCACGAGCGTGATGCTGACCGGAAGAGCTGCCGCCGATTTCCCTGTATTCGAGCAGGATCAGGTGGGTAGTGTAAAGACGATGCACCTGAACCGATGGACAGAAGCTACAAAAGAGACTGCCACCTATCCGAGGCTAACTTACGGCAGAAACGATAACAATAAAAATTCGGATAGCGACTTATTCTTATTCGATGCGAAATACCTGAGACTTAAAAACGTTGAATTTGGTTACTCCCTTCCTAAAAACTGGCTGCGTTTTGCCGGTCTGCAAAATGTCCGTATTTATGCACAAGGCATGAACCTGCTGACATTTGACGGATTAAAAACCGTAGATGTAGATCCTGAACACAGGGAAGGTGAAGTATGGTATCCGATACAACGGACGTTTAATTTTGGAGTTGATATTACTTACTAACAATAAAAAAGAATAATCATGAATAAAATAAAGTTTTTATCGGGAATCATCATTTGTATGCTGTTTTCCTTTTCCTGTGATGACAATTTTCTTGACAGGACACCTGACAACCAACTATTTGAAGGAGATGTGTTCAGCCGTTATGATATGGTGGACGGCATGGTGACAGCCTTGTATGATTGGGTAAAGCCCTGCAACAGACCGCTTATCTTTTTGGATCATTTCTCCATTTCCGACATCACAGACGAGTGTTCTGGCAGCGGGGTAGAAAACGCTATTCCTCACCAGTTCCATATAGGAAACTGGGGACCTTTTGGTATGCCCGCAGGTACCAACGGCAATGCATGGTGGGCTGGATTATATGAAAAAATCAGACTGGCAAACCTCATTCTTGAGGGTGTAGAGAAATACCAAACGCCCGACAATCCCCGGTCAGGACACAGCGGTGATCTGGAAAAACGAATTGGAGAGGTTTATTTCTACAGAGCCTATCTGCATTGGTTGCTGGTGAGGGAATATGGAGAATGTATGTATGTAAATCATGTGATTACCCCCGGGGAGGAAATGAACCTGCAACAAGAGTCGGTTCATTCCGTCGTGCAAAAAATTACTGCTGATTGCGATGAAGCGGTCAAGCGGGTAGCAGCCTTTCATCCCGGCGACCAGAATTTCGGCAGAGTGGACAAAGGAACCGCCTTGGGATTAAAAGCAGTAGCGCTGTGGTATGCGGCGACTCCCATGTGGAATGGCGGTGCATTTCCCAATGATACACGTACTTTCAAATCGGAATATGCCTATGATGTTAATCGTTGGGAGGAAGTCAAAAAAGCGGCAAAAGCCGTACTCGATCTGAAAAAAGACGATGGAACACCTCGTTATTCATTCTATACCCGATACGCCGAAGATGATTTCCGCGACCTCGATGGCGCCATATCCAATGATAATATGGTACAGCAGCGTCTTTGGCAAATGAATTACGACTTTGATGCTATCAAAGCCGAATGGGTTCTGCTTGTCACCGGTGATTTACACACGGGATGGTGTGGTGATATGCTGCCTCCTTCTCTCGGAGGTCCTGCACGTAATCGCCCTGTTCAAGAACAGGTGGACGAATATGAAATCATCATCAACGGATATGGCTATCCCATCTATAGCGAGCAAGCCAAAGGGGTATATGACGACGGCAATCCATACGTCAACAGAGACCCGCGTTTTTACAGAGATATTGCATATCATAGTAGTCGTATGAGCGGTCAGTTGATTAATACGGCTGAAGGTCCTGATGCTGTATCTTATGACTATCAGGCAAACGCTTCGCATACCGGCTACTACTTGCGTAAGTTTATCAAGGAGGGATGGACACGCACTTCCGGCGGCCACAAGATACATGGACCGGCCCTCATTAAATATCCTACCATTATCTACATCTATGCCGAAGCAGTGAACAACACCTCCGGCCCGAATGAGGAAATATACAGTCTCATCAATCAGGTACGCCAACGGGTTTTCATGGCTCCGATGCCTCCGGAGGTAAAGACGAATAAAACCTTGATGAATGATTATATTCAACGCGAACGCAGAGTGGAATTGTTCTATGAAAACGATCGGGCATGGCGTTGCCGCCTCTATCTTGAACCGGACGACCCGACTGAGTTAGCTAAAGAACAAAACTACCGTAGCGCCAACGACTGGCCCTATCCCAAGACCCAGCGTATGGTACATGGTATGCGACCGGTAGAAGACCCGCAAGGGAAAA
Source organism: Tannerella sp. (assembly GCA_031261145.1). The sequence goes on along the minus strand of JAISJX010000099.1, from coordinate 278 downwards.
TAGAAGTGGATGGTAAAAAATACAGAATGGAACGCTTCAAAGCGGAAGATCGTTTATTCCAATCGAAACATTACCTCTTCCCGCTGATGGATTCCGAATTAAGGCGCTGTCCGGAATTAAAACAAAATCCGGGTTGGTAATCAAAAAGTGATATATTACGGCCAAATTTCGTACTTTTGTACGGGATTTGACCGTTTGCATAATCGCAGACACTAAAGGGGGCTGACTAAAAAGCCCTGTCATTGCGGGCTTGACCCGCAATCCCTTGAATGCCGTTA
>JAISJX010000061.1 GCA_031261145.1 Tannerella sp. | reverse complement strand
TGCTGGAAACATACGGAAAAACTGATCAAAGCCGTCGATCACCCCGGCTTCGGCATCTGTATGCACTTCGGCGGTTGGACCGGTACGCCGGAAGAAAACTTAATCGCCGAAAAAGCCGCCGCCCCCTACGTAGCGCATACCCACATCCCCTGGGATTGTTGCGAAGACCCCAATCTGCCCAAGCGATTGGCCGTACTCCGCGACGTCGGTTACAAGGGATATTACAGTGTTGAGCAACATTCCGCTCAAAACGAATATAATCTGGTAGAAGCGCAACTCGGCAAGGTAAAAGCCGTCCTTACGAATTGGAATCACGGAGGTAGCGGTGAACTTTATCCGAGGTAGGGCTGCTACTTGTACCTTTCGCCCCAGAGTTGCTTCATCCTTTCAATCATTTTATTCTCGGCGGGATTCGTTTGACCTTCCCAGAAATGATGATTCAGCAACTCTTTGGGCAGAAATTCCTGTTTGACGAAATGGCCTTCATAATCATGCGCATACTTGTAGTTCTTCCCGTAATCCAGTTCTTTCATCAGTTGGGTGGGAGCGTTGCGCAGATGGAGGGGGACGGGCAGGTTGCCGGTTTCGTTCACATTGGCTAACGCCCCGCTGATGGCAAGGTAGGAGGAGTTGCTTTTGGGGCTGCACGCCAGATAAACGGTGGCTTCTGCCAGGATGATACGTCCTTCGGGCCATCCGATTTTCTTTAGCGCTTCAAAACAGGCATTCGCCAGCAAGAGCGCATTGGGATTCGCCAGGCCAATATCTTCGGCGGCAGAGATGAGCAGTCGTCGGGCGATAAACTCAGGGTCTTCGCCCCCGGCCACCATCCGCGCCAACCAGTAAATGGCGGCGTCGGGATCGCTCCCGCGAATGGATTTGATAAATGCGGAAATAATGTCGTAGTGCATTTCGCCGCCTTTATCATACGCGGCGGGATTCTCCTGAAGACGCTCCACCACTTTCCCGTCCGTAATCTCAATGATGGGACTGTCTTCTTCTGCCGCAACCACTAACTCTAATATATTAAGCAGTTTGCGGGCGTCTCCGCCGGAATAGCGAAGCATGGCGTCCGTTTCCGTCAGCCGAAATTCTTTCTCTTTCAGAATAATATCTTCCGTGATAGCTTTGTGCAACAGGGTCAGCAAGTCGTTTTTATCCAGCGACTTGAGCACATACACCTGACAACGCGACAACAGCGGGCGAATCACCTCAAACGACGGATTTTCCGTTGTCGCGCCAATCAGTGTAACAATCCCCGTCTCCACCGCATTAAGTAATGAATCCTGTTGCGACTTGCTGAACCGGTGGATTTCGTCGATAAACAAAATCGGCGAATTAGCGGTGCGGAACAACGGGTTGCTTTTGGCTTTTTCGATCACTTCGCGCACGTCTTTCACGCCGGAACTGATGGCGCTCAACGTATAAAACGGGCTATCCATCTTGTTGGCAATAATCCGTGCAAGCGTCGTTTTCCCCACACCCGGAGGCCCCCACATGATGAACGACGGTACACGGCCTGCGTCAATCATACGTCGTAATACGGCCTGTTTGCCCGTCAGATGCGTCTGTCCGATATAATCGTCCAGCGTCTTGGGTCTCATTCTCTCTGCTAATGGTTGGCTCATCTTTTAAAATTGATTATTGCAATTCTCTGTCATTACAAACATACGAATAAAATCCGAAAGAAAGACATTTTACCGGAAAACTTTTAAAAAGAAAATTCCATCCTGACCCGGATGCCGTTGTTGGGCGTACCCGGATGATTCCGGTAGGAAAGACGGCTCACATAGTCCAACCGGATGAACTTCAATATATTCTCGACGCCGAAACTTAATTCCATATAAGGCGTATCGTTCATCAGGTACGTATTTCCGGGAAACACATAGATTCCTGCGCCGTTTTTCCACGGATTATTTTTGTCGCTCAGGTCGCCATACCAACCCCGGAAAGCTACAATCTCCCTTAATTTCAGTTTTTTGACCAGCGGAAGACGATTCAGTATCAGTCCATTCATAAAATAGGTAGCTTCCCACGAAACAAACCGGTCATTGATAAATTCCATCGGGTCTAACAACGTATAGGATTCCGGTTCAATCGTATAAGACAGGTTCGCATTTGGAATGATCAACATCGGATACGGGACCTTACTCCACACCTTGCCCGCCTGGCCATACAGGTTGATATATCCGAAAGGCGACAACCAGAAACGTTTCCGGATACCGATTTCGGTACGGTTGTAATTATAATCGGAGCCTAAAAAACCTTTGTTCGCAACGATATGGCTTAGCGTAATGGTCGGCGCATCAATCGTTATCGGATAGCGGTAATTCCTTGATTCGTAGAATTTTTCATTAGGCGCCCAGCGCAGTTTCAATTCGAGTTGGGTGGAACGGTATTGACCAACCGGCGTCGTCGAACCGTCGGCCTGTATTTTATCAAAAGGAACATGTTCCGTAGCCCATTCCGTCAGGTGGCGGGCGACTGCACCGTAACCCCAACCGTTATAATGCTCATGATAATAACTCAGTTCGGCCGTCTGCATGTACGTAATCAGGTTGTTTTCGCGCCGTTTCAGCATCATAAAAATATTATCCGCATTGGTGTACAGGTAATGTTGCCCAATCTGGTTAATATCATACCGGTACTCCGCCCGCAGGTAGTGGTGCGGATATTCTTTGCGGAAAGACTTTTTCTTATTGAATGTATATTCAAAAATGGCATCGCCCTTGAACTTCCCGTCGCGGGCGCCGTAAGCAAGGTAACCGTCGGCAAACCATTGGTTGCTGAGATTCACCGTGGTAGCCCCGCCCAGACGGAACCGTGCGCCTTCCAGCGAGTTGCCGCTGATAAACGTATTGGCCGGCCCGATTTCAAACTTACTGTTTGTCGCCGACGTCTGGGCATATCCATTGATAAGCACGCCCACCACTTTTTCAGTCCAGAAGAACACCGGCACCTCACGCAAACGCGCCATCATTTCTTCGACGGAATTTTTTTGTATCAATGTGGTGGAGCCTCGTTTCTCGTCCCAATAGGGTTCCGGTTGCTTCCGGGCTTGCGCCAGCTCGATAACAGGCGCTTTTTCTTTAAAAATACCCTCATCCTCCGGCGGGTCGAACGAATGATTTTTGTAGAGGCAGATCCGGCGTGCATAAAGCCCTTTCGTCTTGTCGCTTATATTAAACTCTACGATAATATCATTTTTAGTTGTCAGGCGGGTACTGTCCGCTGTCCGTTCATAATCCTGTTCGATCGTCATGTGCTGAACAAAATTCACGTTGATATGGCGGGGAACATTCAGCACCGCTTTTCTGATGAAGAAAGTCGAATCAAGCGTGATATACAGGTGGCCGGTAAAGCCGTAAGACTCCGAATTGAACGGCGCAAAACCCATATCCAGGTATTTAACATTGTCCATCACGACCGTATCCATCATATAATACCGGTAGTAATTAGGGCCAATCGACGACAGCGGACTGACGAAACGGAGTAAGAACAGAGGTATATTATCCTGAAATATATCGACTTCTTTAAACACTTCTTCTAAAAACGGCTTCACGCCTTCTTCCGGGAGAAACTCAATCATACCAGCGCGTTTGTAGCCTTCCACCACGTGTTTTTCGGTACGGGGATGTCTGCGGTAATACACATAATCAATAATCTCCTCATTGAAAAGCGGCAGAATCGGTTTCCCGGTAATCACCGAAGTGTCGGCATATTCGGATAGAAACGACAAGGGTTTATTACTTGTTGAATCTTTTTTCTCAAAATCATTCCTTGCGAACGATTTCTGCTCATACGTCTCATAACTAAAGAAATCACGATCACGGGGATTGTTCAGTTTACGCCGTTTAATCACCTCCTCAATAAATTCCACCGCCGGATTCCCTTTCTTGACATATTTCTCTTTATGGGGTCTGACCACGATGTCCGATAATTGATAAACCGTAGGCGACAGCAGGATATTCACCTTGTTCGTCACCCTTTTCAACGTCTGAAAATAATCCTCATATCCGATATACGAAACAGCGAGCACTGTACTGTCAGAGGTTGCTTTAAAAGAAAAATGTCCGTCGATGTTCGTACTTGTCCCAATGGTTGTGCCTCTCAAATAGACCGACACACCCGCCAAAGGTTCTTTTGTCAATGAATCCTTGATATACCCTTCCACTTGCAGATTTTGTTGTGCGTTCATCGTCCATACGCAACCCAACATCAGTAAAATTAGCATCCATGTGCTATTTTTTCGCCTCATTCCTGTTTCTCTTAAAATCCTGCAAAAGTACTTTTTTTTTCAGAGAATCACGAACATTTTTCCATGATAAACCCTAAAACAAGTGATTTTTATTGGAAACACGGTTGGTAGGGACGCGGGAAAAACCACATTCTTAATTTTCAATTCTACTGGTATTTCACCTGTGCCGTAATCGGATAAGCGAGTTTGGTATAAACGCTTTCACGCGGGCAGTGGATGGTGACCAAAGTCTGCATGGGAGCGGTTTCTATGAATTTCAGTTTCGTATTTTTTCTCACATCAATGGTCACTAAACGATTGCCGGAACAGTTCAATCGTACCAGCGTCTGATTTTTGCTGACATCCAAATGCGTAATCCGATTGCCTTTGCACCAAAGTTCTTTCAACGTCGCATTTTGACTTATATCAATTGTACTCAACTGGTTTTGTTCGCAATACAACTTTTCTAATTTTGCATTGCGGCTTATGTCAATTGTGTTCAGCAGATTTTGTCCGCAGTTCAATATCTCTAACTTCCCGTTCCGGCTCACGTCCACGGACGTCATTTGGTTTTCGATACAAATCAATTCGGTTAGCGCCTGATTATGACTGAAATCGATCACCGGGAGCGGATTACTGCTGCAATTCAGGAAAATCAGCCGGTTATTTTGAGCCAGATTCAGCAGCGTCAATTTGTTTTTGCTGCATGTCAGGCTGTCCAAGTCGGCATTGTGCGTGATGTCCAATGCGTTCAGGTGGTTGTTCTGACAATTTAAGACGTTCAACGAACGATTATTGCTTACATCTAATTTTATCAACCGGTCGCTACCGCAGTCCAAGATTCTCAGAGCGTTATTATGGCTGACGTCGATGTTGATTAAATTGTTGCCGGAACACCGCAATTCGGTCAATGCCGGATTTTGCGTAACGTCTAATTTATGGACTTTATTCTGCGTACAGTCCAGCGATTTCAAAAGCGGGTGATAGCTCATATCCAGAATCCGGATTAAGTTTCCGCCGCATTTCAACGTCTCCAACATCGTGAAATATTCGATGCCCTCAAGGGAAGTTATATTCCGGCTGGCGCAATCTACCGCTTTTACGGCTCGCGCTTCGGGACCGGCTAACCGACCGTCCCGGTTTGTGTCGAATTGTTCCAGCAAATACGCCTGAAAAGCAGAATCAGGAATCGCAATAACGCCCGTATAAACACGTATCGCTTCCCGGCGCTTGACTTCTTCGATCCTTTTGGCTTCTTCCAGCTTTCGCTCGGCCTCAATTCTTCTCGCTTCGGTATAATAGGCTTCACGGGCGGTGTGCGTTTCCGTTGGTTTGGCCGGTTGTTTTTTCGCTTTTTTGCCTTTTTTATTCGTCTGTTCGCTGTAAATGATTTCTTTTCCTTCTTCCTGATCGATTTCGGTATAAGCCAATATCTCCGTCGTTCCGTTTTCTACATCCACCAAATAGGTGGTTACGGACATTTTCAGGTAATTCAGGTTCTGGTACGTATCGTCTTTCCTCAGGTAAACGGACGTCAGGGAAGGCATCGCATTACAATACAGTTTTTCTAACGCCTCATTTTGACTTAGATCCAATGTTGTCAGCAGGTTGATACTACATTCAAGGTCTGTCAGCGCCGTGTTCCGACTCACGTCCAACGATGTCAACCGGTTGGTTCCGCAATCCAAATCGACTAATACCGTATTCTGACTTAAATCCAATGAGTCCAACCGGTTATGACCGCAATAAAATTCCGTCAGCGCCGTGTTTTTGGTTATATCCAAGGTTTCCAAGTGGTTGTTACTGCAAAACAGCGATTCCAACGCACTGTTCCAGGTGAGGTCAAGATTCTTCAGGCTGTTTTCCGAACAGTTCAGCCAGCGCAAAGCGGGGCATTGCGTGAGGTCGAGCGTGTCAAGCTGATTCATACCCGCATGCAGCAGCATCAACGCCTCGCATCGACCGATAGCCCATGTCGTCAGCCGGTTATTGTCGCACAACACTTCTTCCAACGCTTTGTTTTGCGACAGGTCGAGGGTCGTCAGATAATTGTTCCGGCAATGCAATTCCATCAATTCCGTATTGTGGCTGACGTCCAGCGTGTCCAACCGGTTGTTGTTGCAACGCAACTTTTTCAAAACCGTATTCCGGCTAATGTCGAATGATGTTAATCCACCGTGCTCAAAAGGGTTTGAAAACGAGCAATCCAACTCTTCCAGCGACGTAAAATATTCAATACCCTGAAGGGACGAAACGGACACGGCCGTACATTCGATAATCTTCACCTGTTTAGCCTCTTCCACAGAGATTTCACCATCGCCATCCGTATCGAAATTCTCCGTCAGACAGGCTTTGAAGGTTGCGTCAGGAATGGATATGTTCTGCGCCTGCCCTGTACCGAACATGAAAACGACGAACGCTGTCAGGATTATTTTTTTCATCGTGCCAAAGTCTTTATGATTAGTTATTCGTGATATTCAAAGCGCCGGTCAATTGGCTTACCGAAGCAAATCCGTGGCGGTTGCAGTACGCATTCAGCCCGTCAATCGCCTGGATGGAAACCGTCGGGTCAATAAAATTGTGCGTACCGATTTGTACGGCCGTAGCGCCGGCCAGCATAAATTCGACTGTGTCTTTCCAACTCGAAATGCCGCCCAAACCGACCACCGGAATTTTTACGGCCCGGTGCGTTTGCCATACCATGCGCAATGCGACCGGTTTGACGCACGCCCCCGATAACCCGCCGGTGATGGTGGACAAGACCGGCTTACGTGTATCGGCGTCGATCGCCATCCCAAGCAATGTGTTAATCAGCGAAACGGCGTCTGCGCCCGCTCCTTCAACGGCGCGTGCAATCTCCGTAATATCGGTTACGTTCGGCGATAACTTTACAATCAGTGTTTTAGGATAGACCTTGCGCACCGCGCCGACGACCTCGGCCGCCCCTTGGCCGGTCACCCCGAAAGCCATGCCTCCCTGTTTTACGTTCGGGCAGGAGATATTCAGCTCAATGGCCGGAATCTGTTCCAAAGAAGCGATTTTCTCCGCACATTCCACGTAAGCGTCTATCGAGGAGCCGCTTACATTGACTATCATATTCGTATCAATCGCCTTGATTTCAGGATAGATTTTCCGTATAAAGTAATCAACACCTTTATTTTGCAGACCGACCGCATTCAACATTCCCGAAGGCGTCTCGGCCATGCGGGGATACGGGTTTCCTTCACGCGCCTCGCTCGTTGTCCCTTTGACAATAATACCTCCCAACCGCGAAATATCTATCAGGTCAGCATATTCAATACCATATCCGAACGTGCCCGAAGCCGTCATCACCGGGTTTTTTAGCGTCAAACCGCCTATTTTTGTTGTTAAATCCGCCATGTTTATAATTCAAAAATTCTATGATTTTTATACTGTTTGTTTATGGTTCTATTTCCCAATTTAATTGATTGATATTGAACACAGGCCCTTCGGTGCATACGCAGACATGCCCTTCTTTTGTCCGCTCCACACAACACAGGCACGCGCCAATGCCGCACGCCATCGTATTTTCGAGCGATACCTCGCACGCTATTCCCTCCTGTGCGGCATATTTGGCAACCGCCACCATCATCGGCTTGGGGCCGCAGGTATAAATCCGGTCAAACCGTTCCTCCCGCAAGATAGAATGTTGGGTGACAAAGCCTTTTTCGCCCAACGAACCGTCTTCGGTCGTAACATGCACCGCTCCCCTTTGCCGGAATGCCTCCAATTGCAGGACATCCTCTTTGGAACGGGCACCCAACAAAAACTGCGGTGCGAATTCCTTGCTTTTCAGCGCTTCTCCCAGATAAAGCAACGGCGCTGTTCCCACGCCCCCGCCAATCAGCAATAGTTTCGACGGCGCATCATCTTGTGGCGGAATGGAAAAACCGTTTCCCAGCGGCAAAAGCAGGTTCACCGTCTCGCCTGCACGGTATTCCGCCATGCGTAACGTCCCTTTTCCCGCCAGCCGGATCAGTAACCAAAGCTCATTTTTGGGCCTGTCCACATAGTGAATCGATATCGGACGCCGCAAATAAGTCTCCGGCGAACCCTCCACACGCACCTCCGCAAACTGTCCCGGCCTCATTTCCGGCAACGCCGTATCAGCCGTCAGTTTCAACAGACTATAGTCCCGGTGAAGACGCTCATTCTCCACCACCTTCATATCCAACAGATATTTTTTCATATTCATCATGTTCTCGTGGTTGCAAAGGTACGATTTACTTTGCTGATATGAAAAAAGTCGGAAAAAATCTTTTTTGCATTGTTTCAAATCTATTTTCCGAAGTTTCCTTTTTGCAGAATCAAAATTATTACTATCTTTGCACCGTTTTTGCGGCGAGATAGCTCAGTTGGTTAGAGCGCATGATTCATAATCATGAGGTCCGGGGATCATAGCCCCGTCTCGCTACCTTGATAACAAGGCGGTTGCGGTGAGATGTGGCCGCCTTTTGCGCTTTATTTACCTGTATTTTTTTTAATGCATCAACCGTTCCAATTTATTTTTCCATCGCTCCCAATCAGGCATTTCGGTTGTCAGCAAATCATAAAATGCGTGAGTGTGTCGTTGATGTACCAAATGGCATAACTCGTGCGTAATAACATATTCAATACAAGGTTTTGGCGCCTTTATCAATTCCGTATTAAGAATGATTTTTCCTTTTGGCGTACAACTTCCCCAACGGTTTTCCATGCTTTGAATGTATAGTGATGCCGGTTCGACATTGTATTTTTTGAACCGCTGAATGATGGGTTCGGCA
>JAISJX010000054.1 GCA_031261145.1 Tannerella sp. | reverse complement strand
AAAGTCCCCTGGATAGATGAAAATCTCAATCCCTTCACCGGCGATTGGATTTCGCGTACCCGCTTGAAAACGTGGGAAAATGGGACTTGGTCAAAAGGCAATGGCGGCGTGGAACGCGGAAAAGATTACAACCATTCCGGTTTTTGCGATTTGGTCATCACCGGTCTAATCGGGATTCGTCCTCAAGCAGGAGCGCAATTAATCCTCAATCCGCTCATTCCGGCGAATACATGGGATTATTTCTGCTTGGATAATCTCCAATACAAAGGACACAAACTGACCGTTTTATATGATAAATCCGGGAAAAAGTATAAGCAAGGGAAAGGTTTGCGGGTTTTTGTGGATGGCGTATTGAAGGGGAAGGCGGCTTCGATTGAAAAATTGACGGTTAGCCTCAAGGGGGACGGAGAATTTATCATTCATTGAATGGACGTTCTCAATTAATTTCTTTATCTTTGTAGCATAATTCATTCTAATTCTTGATTTTTAAATTTCTAAATAATTAATGCAATGGAAAAAAGTATTTTAAGGATCATGTATCCTTTTTTTAAGATCGGTTTTGTAGTAAGCCTTTTGGCTTGTTTTTCAAACCAGGTGGCGGGGCAGGAGTATAAAGGCCCGCGTGTTGTGAATCCCGCCGACGAAGTATCGGCTCCTCCGTCGGACGCTATTGTCCTGTTTGACGGGAAAGATTTGTCGCAATGGGAAAGCGTAAAAAGCGGCGATGCCAAATGGACGCTGGAAAACGGCGCTATGACCGTAGCGAAGGGGGCGGGCAGCATCCGGACGCGCCAATCGTTTGGCGATATCCAGTTCCATATCGAGTGGCGCATCCCGGCAGACGTATCGGGCGAAGGACAGAACCGCGGTAACAGTGGGATTCACTTCCAGCAATTATACGAGATACAGATTCTGGATTGCTATCAGAACCGGAATCCGACGTATGTCGATGGGACGGCGGGAAGCATCTACACGCAAAGCGCGCCCTTAGTCAATGCCTGCCGCAAAGCCGGCGAATGGCAGACCTACGACGTGGTCTATATGGCGCCGCGTTTCAACTCCGATGGAACGGTGGAAATACCTGCACGGATTACGCTGTTCCATAACGGCGTGCTGGTACAAAACAATTTTGTGCTCAAAGGCACCACGTATGATCATTCGGGCTATAAAGCTCATGACAAGCGGCCTTTGGAGTTGCAGGATCACGGGAATGCAGTCAGTTACCGGAATATCTGGGTAAGAGAATTGTAATTGTGCCACACTCAACTATCAAAATTGGGGCTGTCTCATACGTATTTTAGCACGCAGATTACGCAGATATAAAAGATGAACGCAGATTATAATACCGATAATCTGCGTTTTTGTTTATATCGCTTTTCTACATATCTGCGAAAATCCGCCTAATCTGCGTTATCTGCGCGCTTATGAGACAGCCTCCATTTTTTCTATCATCCAAGCCGTTGACCCTTTGCGGGCAAATCTTATAAACGAACCGTTTTTTTCCACGTTCTTCGGGAGGCGACCCATAGTCCGGCCAGTATAAAACCGGCTCCGAGGAGGATGAAACCGGTTATTTTCTCCGACAAAACGATGGCGGCGGTAATCATGGTTACTACCGGCGTAAAATAAAGGTATATATTTGTCGTGACAACGCCTAAAGACTGTATCGCCATATTCCACATGACATAACAAAGGGCGGAGGCTATTATTCCGAGAAAGAGCAGGTTGCCCCAAACGACGGGGCGTTGCAGCGTTTCGAGGGGAACATCAAACGGCTCATAGATAAAATAAGGTAATAAGGTCAGTATCCCATAGAAAAAGAGGTTACGGGTGATGAAAAGCGTCTTGTAATTATGATGCAACAGTTTGATTAATATGCAATAGACAGCCCAGCAACAGATAGCGGTAAAAGCCAGCAAATCGCCGATGGGACTTAGCTTCAAAACAAAATTCCCGTTTAAAACCACTAATGCAATCCCCGCCAGCGCAATCCCCGAACCTATCCAGAAATAGCGCGACAGCTTTGCATGAAAAACCAGGCAGGTGAGGATGGCGGCAAGAAGCGGCACTAACGAACAGACAAGCGATACATTCGTTGCCTGCGTATAGGCCAGCGCCGTATTTTCGGTCAGGAAATAGAGCGAACCGCCGGTAACGCCCATGCCGATAAAGAGGATTTCATCATGCCACGAACGGATACGATGCGTACGCGGATAGAGCGCCCATAGAAAAGCATACCCAAGAAGAAAACGGCAAAACATGACCTGGGAGGGACTTAATCCTTCCTGTAACAGGACTTTGGTGGACACCATCGTTGTGCCCCAAATCAATGTCGTCAATCCTGCCATTGCGTGATACAGATAACGGTTCGTTTTCATGGGTGCAAAGGTATTGAAATGTTATGGAAATTCAAACAAATATAAAAATGAAAGATTCTTTGCCGGATGAAAAATATCACCTACCTTTGCCGTGATATTTTAAAACAGGGGTGCCTTACTTTACAGGCTGAGATCATACCCTTACACCTGATCCGGATAATGCCGGCGTAGGAAGATGTAAGATTATAGTGTCTTTCAGTATCCCCTTTTTTGGTTTTAATGAAAAAAAAGAATTAAAATGAAGAAGGAATTTTTATTGGGACTTGCCGGACTGGGTTTCGGCATGTCGATGACAGCTCAAGAGGTCGATTCGACCCAAGTGTATCAACTGAACGAGGTAGTTGTTTCGGCCATACAGGCTACGAAGGAAACGCCCGTTGCTTTCCGGAATTTGTCGGCCAAGCAACTGAGTGCGAACAATACGGGGCAATCCTTGCCGTATCTGTTTGCCGGTTCTCCGTCCGTGACGCTTACGTCCGACGGGGGAAATGGAGTAGGGTATGCGACGTTTCGCGTTCGCGGGACGGATGCAAACCGGATTAATTTTACGGTGGACGGCGTTCCGCTGAACGATGCGGAAAGCCATGGCGTGTTTTGGGTGAATATGCCGGATTTTGCTTCGTCCGTCGAAAAAGTCCAGATTCAGCGGGGCGCCGGTACATCGACCAACGGCGCGGCGGCGTTCGGCGCCACGGTTTCGATGCAGACGCAAAAGCCGTCTTTAAAACCTTATGCCGAAGCGATTTCGTCCGCCGGTTCGTACGGCACATTTACGAATACGTTCAAAGGCGGAACGGGCTTGTTGTGGGATCATTTTATTTTCGACGCCCGCTACTCGAACGTGCAGACGGACGGTTATATCGACCGCGCCTCCGTCGATATGTATTCCTACTATGCCTCCGCCGCTTATTACAACGGGGGGACAATGTTGAAATTCCAGACCTTCGGCAGCGGAGAGGTCAGCTATCAGGCGTGGAACGGCGTGGATTCTTCCATGCTGAAAATAAATCGACGGTATAACAATTGCGGCAAATACGATGATGGTGGCGTAACTAAATTCTATGACAACCAGACGGATAATTATTGGCAACATCATTACCACCTGTTGGCTACGCACAAATTCAGCGAACAGTTGGATTTGAACCTGACCGCACATTATACGGACGGGAACGGTTATTACGAAGATTATAAAGCCGGCGCCAAATATGCCGCCTACAAACTGCCCAACTATGTGGATGCGGCGGGAGATACGCAGAAAAAGACTGATTTGGTGCGCCGTAAATGGATGCGCAACGATTTTTACGGCGGACTGTTCCGTTTGAATTATACCGGCAAACAACTGCAAACCACGCTGGGCGCTTCCGTCAATAATTATTCCGGCGACCATTTCGGACGGGTGATGTGGGTGAAAACGGCTGTCAATCTGCCGGAGCCGGATTATGAATATTACCGTAACAGCAGCGATAAACTGGATTATACCGCTTACCTGAAAGCGTCTTACCGCTTTTTGGAGAGCCTCTCCGCCTACGTGGATTTGCAATACCGCGGGATTGACTATCAACTGAATGGAAGCGACGACAAGGCAGGAGACCACGTCGATGTCGATAAAACGTTTTCATTCTTCAATCCGAAAGCAGGGTTGAGTTATACCCGGAACGGACATAATGCGTACGCTTCGTTTGCCGTCGCCCATCGCGAACCGAACCGTGATAATTTCACGGAGAATGGCCCTTCCGCCCGTCCGACCTACGAGACGCTGCATGACTGGGAAGCGGGCTACAGCTACTCAACGCCGCTTCTGCAGGTCGGCGTGAACCTGTATTATATGGATTATGACAATCAATTGATCCTGAACGGAAAGATCAGCGAAATAGGCGAACAACTGACGTCCAATATCAAAGACAGTTATCGTGCGGGAGTTGAGTTTAGCGCAGGTTTCCGGATTCTGCCCTCGCTCCGTTGGGAGGGAAATGTCACGTTGAGCCGGAATAAAATCCGTGATTTTGTGGAGTATGTCGATACGTACGACGCCGATTGGAACGATTTGCCGCAAACCGAAAAGGCGCTGGGCGTAACCGACATCGTTTTTTCGCCGAATACGATAGCCAACAGCCTTTTCGACTTTCACCTGAAAGGTTTTTCCGCCGCTTTCAGTTCCACGTATGTGAGCCGCCAGTACCTCGACAATACGTCGAACCGCAAGCTCAGCCTCGACCCGTATTTTGTGAATAATCTGCGTGCCGGTTACGCCTTCAAAACCCGCTTTATGAAAGAGATAGCCTTTGATATAAGCCTGAATAACCTGTTTAATGAAGAATATGAAACAAACGGCTGGGTATGGAGTTACATCCTGGGCGGGGAACGGATGCAGGACATTGGTTATTTCACGCAAGCCGGCAGAAATATAATGACACGCCTCACATTGAAATTTTAAGCGGAAAGAATCATGACAACTATTGAAATCATCGGCGCACTGACAGGCTTGCTCTACCTTTGGTTGGAGTACAAAGCCGACATCCGGCTGTGGCCTGTCGGCGTGCTGATGCCGCTCTTTTACATTTATATCTTCTTCACCGGTAAATTCTACGCCAATATGGGGATTAATGTATATTACTTAGTGGCAAGCGTTTACGGGTGGATTCAGTGGAAGAAAAATGTGTCTGCCGGAGTGGAATTGCCCGTCTCGCATCTCCCCAAGCGTTTCATCCTGCGGCTTGTCGTACTTGGCGCCGCGCTTTTCGGCCTGATTGCCGGGGTATTGATTTGTTACACGGATAGCCCCGTGCCCTGCGCCGATGCTTTTATCACCGCATTGAGCATCCTTGCCATGTGGATGCTGGCTCATAAATACGTCGAACAGTGGGGACTTTGGTTCGTGGCTAACGCTTTCGCCGCCGGAATTTATTTTTACCAGGGACTGTATCCGACAAGTATTTTGTTCGTCATCTATACCATTGTTCCCATATTCGGATATAAAAAATGGAAAGAACTGATTGATAATCCATAAAATGAATACGAAATGACTATCAGAGAAGCGGATGCCGTGATTTTAGCGGCCGGTGATTTTCCGTCACATACGATTCCGGTAACGGTTTTAGAGCAACACCGCAACCGGATAATCTGCTGCGACAGTGCGGCTGATGCCTTGTTGCATGCAGGTTTCTACCCGTTGGCCGTCGTTGGCGACTGTGATTCAATTTCGGCCGGAAGCCGCGACAAACTGTCCGACCGCTTTTTTCATGAATCCGACCAGTACACCAACGATTTGACCAAAGCCGTTCGTTATTGTCAAACGCGCTCCTGTAAACGCCTGCTGATACTTGGCGCAACCGGCAAACGCGAAGACCATACATTAGGAAACATCAGTTTGTTAGCCGATTATATGGACATTGCCGACGTCGAGATGATAACCGATCACGGCATTTTTACCCCCGTTACCGGTCGTACCGTATTTGAATCCTGCGCCGGTCAGCAAATCTCCGTATTCTGTATGGATCAGGCCCCGCTGACACTGCAAGGGTTGAAATGGCCGCTTACCCGCCAAGTCATCACCGGCTGGTGGCAAGGGACACTGAACGAAGCGCTTGCCGGTAGCTTTGTTGTCGAAACAAGCGGAAAGGCGGTTGTTTTCCGGAATTGGGAATCCGAGAATTGAGAATTGAAAATTGAGAATTAAAAGGCGACATCTCGCATAAACATCATAGCGATATACGAATCAATCTCCCTGCATGGTTGAGCCGAGACTGCTTCGTTCCTCGCAGTGACGAATACTTGCGCAGCGTCATTGCGGGATTCTTCGCCTTCGGCTCGGAACAGGCTTCGCAATCTCTGCCATTCTTATTTTAGATTTTTAGATAATAATAATAGTCTAATATTGAATTTATTTATACCTTTGTCGCCTCAAAGCTATTTCAAATATTCTATCAATATTTAAGGTGTTCCGCCTGTTACGCGGAATTAAAAGTTTTATTTAAACAAAAATAGTCATGGACTGGATAAGTAATTTAGTATGGGGAGAAGGAATCGGGCATTCCATTTTATTGCTGTCAATCGTCATTTCCGTTGGTATTCAATTAGGAAAGATTAAAATATTTGGTGTATCCTTAGGTATCACATTCGTGCTTTTTGTGGGAGTTTTTTTAGGACACTTCGGGTTTGGTATGCACCCGGAAGTTCTCCATTTCTTTAAAGAATTTGGATTGATACTCTTTGTTTTCTCCATCGGGATGCAGGTCGGCCCCGGTTTTTTCACTTCGTTTAAAAAGGGCGGTATGACTTTAAATATGTTGGCTTGCGGAGTTGTTTTTCTCGGAGTAGTCATTACGGTAGCCATTCATTTTATTACGAATACGCCCATTTCAACCATGGTGGGTATTTTGTCGGGTGCGGTAACGAATACACCCGGTCTGGGAGCCGCACAGCAGGCGTACAGGGACATATCCGGTACGGCTGACGGAAGCATCGCTTTGGGTTACGCTGTGGCCTATCCATTGGGCGTTGTGGGAATTATCCTGTCCATGCTTTTTATCCGTTATGTGTTTCGCGTAAACTTTGGAAAAGAAGAAGAACGGATTGCCGCTGAAGAAAGCAAGCAAACAAACGGGGCGACGCCTATCTCGTTGATTGTAAGGAATCCGGCCATTGCCAATAAAAAGATAGGAGAGTTGGCGGCTTTGCTTGAAAACCACGATTTCGTTGTCTCGCGTATCTTATACAAAGAAAGTCGCCGGATTGAAATCGCATCCGCCGATTCTGTGTTGCACGAAGGCGACAAGATATTTGTAATCACCACCGAGCATGATGTCGAAATAATCAAAGCCTTTATCGGTGAAGAGATTCGGATGGACCGTAAGCAATGGATACCGGCAGACACCGAGTTTATCAGTCGCCGTATTGTAGTAACCAAACCTGAATTGAACGGAAAACAATTGGGACATTTACAGATACGTCGCCTGCATGGCGTAAATATCACACGCATCAACCGTTCCGGCATTGATTTGGTTGCAACGCCCAATTTGACGTTGCAGGTAGGCGACCGTTTGACGGTGGTTGGCAGTGAAGTAGCTGTAAAGAAAGTAGAGGAACTGTTAGGCAATTCATTGAAACGCTTAAACGAGCCGAATTTGATAACCATCTTCATCGGCATCGCTTTAGGGATTATTTTAGGAAGTATTCCTTTCACTTTTCCGGGTATCCCGCAGCCCGTAAAGCTGGGATTAGCCGGAGGGCCTTTGATCGTATCTATTCTTATCAGCCGTTTCGGTTATCACTATAAATTAATCACTTATACCACACAGAGCGCCAATTTGATGTTGCGTGAGATAGGAATAACCGTTTTTCTCGCCTGTGTGGGTTTGGATGCCGGTACCGGTTTCGTTGATACGATAGTGAATAAAGGTGGATTTATATGGATAGGCTACGGCTTTATCATTACCGTAATTCCATTGCTGGTAGTCGGTTGCATCGGCCGTTACTTCTATAAGCTCAACTACTTTACATTAATGGGTCTGTTGGCCGGAAGCACAACCGACCCGCCTGCGCTGGCCTACTCCAATGCTACAGCCGGAAACGACATCCCCGCCGTAGGATATGCTACCGTATATCCAATCACCATGTTTCTACGTGTACTGACGGCGCAATTGCTTATATTACTGTTTGTGTAACTTAGATATTA
>JAISJX010000038.1 GCA_031261145.1 Tannerella sp. | reverse complement strand
TTAAATTCGCGCACAACCTTTTTGGCCATCCGCATACTTTTAAAGAGTTTGTACAGGACGGAGATGTTTTTCAGTTTATGGCTTCGGTTGAAACCGCTGACCGGCAGCCCTTTGATTTCGTATCCGGCTGCGGGTACCCGTTCCATTTCCATACGGTCGCAGGCGCCGACAAACAGGATTTCCGCATCCGGAAACCGCTGTTTGAAGGTGTTCGCTATGGAAATGGCCGGAAAAATATGTCCGCCCGTTCCTCCTCCGCTTATAATCACTCGATAGGGTCTCATCTTTTTTCAATTTCTGTTGTTTCAACGGCGAAAATAGGATTTTTTTCTGAATTTTCCTCCAAATCATCCCGTTCTAATTCTTCTATCGCTTCATTGATTTCGTCGTTTTCCTCTTCGTCTTTCTCGCTCATTTCAGCGCTATAATGGCTTACACTCAGGATGATACCCATATAAATACAGGTCACTATAAGCGATGTTCCTCCCTTGCTGATCAGGGGTAGCGGCTGGCCGGTCACAGGGAATAGACCCACCGTGACAGCCATGTGCGTAATCGCTTGTATCACAATCATCAGCCCGCATCCGAGCACTAAGTATTTGGGGAATAATTTCCCGCATCGTTTAGCGATAATCCCTACGCGGAACATCAAAATTACGTAGAGCAAAAGGACAAACATCCCCCCGACAACGCCCAATTCTTCGATGATAATGGCAAAGATAAAATCGGAATAGGCTTGCGACAGGAAATCGCGCTGTATGCTGCGTCCGGGCAATCTACCGAAGACGCCGCCTTTAGCAATGGCGATTTTTGCATACGTCTCCTGCGAACGCGGGTCAATCTCATACGTCTTCTTTTTTTTATCTGCCGAAGTGTTCTCCGAATCGAGCTTAGGCCCGATAAATTTCTCCACACGGCTCTGCCATGTTCTGGCGCGAGGCAGGTATTTCTTTGTAACATCTTGCGGTATAACGCAAAGAGTAAGAACGGCGACCACCAATATCACGCTGCACTGAAATACTAATTTTCCTAATTTTTTAAAGGGTATCTGACCGATAATCATCATCAGAAAACAAACGAAGCCTAATAAAACAGCCGTAGAAAGATTGGCATAAAGGATTAAAGCACAGATCGGAACTATCCCAAACAAAATAAAGTTATAGGTTTTGTTATCGGATAGTTTAACCCGCCTGCTAAGCAAAAAGGCGACATAAATGATACAGGCTAACTTGGCTAATTCGGAAGGCTGAAATCCGAAAAACCATCGGGGGGCGCCATGTATAGCAAGGCCGATAATAAGCGTTACAAACAGCAATATCAAGGATAAAGGCATCAGAACTATTCCGACGGAAAAAAGTTTGTACTGCACATGACACAGTCCGAGCGTAAACAAAAAACCGGCGCTTAGGATGGTCACGTGTTTGATGATGGGAACATAGATATTCGATGACTTGTAAGCCAGCGTACTTGTAGCGCTGAACACCTCGATGATCGAAATGCCACAGAGGAGTAAGAAGATGACCCACACGACTCTGTCTCCCTGAAATAACTTTCTTACGATATCCTTTCCTGCCATATTAATTCTCTTTATAAGTTACAGGCGCATTCTTTGAATTGAGCGCCCCGGTCTTCGTAATTTTTAAACAAATCGAAGCTGGCGCAACAAGGTGAAAGTAAAACGGTTTCCCCTTTTTGGGCAATCTGATACGCCTTGCTGACAGCTTCTTCCATCGAACGTGCTTCTTCAATGATCTCCACTTTACGGTCAAAGAAATCACGCAGTTTCTGATTATCCACACCCAGAAAAATAAGGGCGCGTACTTTTTTCCGCACAACCGCTTCAATTTCGGAATAATCATTTCCTTTGTCCGTTCCGCCGAGGATAAGCACGATTTTGGTATTGACGCTTTGTAAAGCGTACCAGCAGGAATTGACATTGGTGGCCTTGGAATCATTGATGTAATCAACGCCCCGTACGCGGGTGACGAGTTCCAGCCGGTGCTCTACGCCTGTGAAGTCGCAGAGCGATTCGCGGATTTTGTCATCGCGGATATCCACAATTTTAGCAGCAAAGCCGGCGGCCATTGAGTTGTATAAATTATGTGTACCTTTTAATGCAATTGACTCTTTTTTCATTGTAAATGTTCCATTTAACGTTTTAATAATCAAGTCTTCGTTTTCTACATAGCCTTTTAAAACGGGTTGGCAGGCATCGGAAAACGGGTATAACGCTGCTTTCGGATGACGCTTTTCGATCTCGCGGGCAATGACCGGGTCATCATTCCAATAGACAAATGCGTCTTTTTCCGTCTGGTTTTGCAGGATACGAAATTTAGCATCTATATAATTCTGAAATTCATAATGATAGCGATCCAGATGGTCGGGTGTGATGTTGAGCAGGATAGCTATATCCGCTTTAAAATCGTACATGTTATCCAACTGAAAACTACTTAGTTCAATCACGTAGTAATCGTAATGATTTTCTGCCACCTGCAAAGCGAAACTGTCTCCCACGTTTCCTGCCAGACCGACATTTAAACCGGCGTTTTTCAGGATGTGGTAGGTCAGCATCGTGGTCGTTGTCTTTCCGTTACTACCTGTTATACAGATGGTTTTTGCATTCGTATATCGTCCGCCAAATTCGATTTCGGAGATGATCGGCGTTTTTTGAGCCATCAGTTTTTGGATAACCGGCGCTTTTTCGGGAATGCCCGGACTTTTGATGATCTCGTCGGCATTCAGGATTTTTTCTTCCGTATGTTGCTTTTCTTCGTACGGAATTTGCTTTCTTTCAAGTATTTCCTTATATTTATCAGGGATAGACGAAAAGTCCGAAACAAAGACGTCAAATCCCTGTTTTTGAGCTAAAACAGCCGCACCCGCGCCACTTTCTCCTCCGCCTAAAATAACAATTCTTTTTCCCATATTTCTATCGCATTTTTAAGGTTGCAATGGTTAAAACAGCCAAGATAATCCCGATTAACCAAAAGCGGACTACAATTTTTGATTCGGGAATCGGCATTAACGGTCTTTGTATCAGAGCTTCAATTCCCGCGTTACCCTGCTTCTGAAAATGATGATGCAAAGGTGTCATCTTGAATATCCGTTTTCCTTCGCCGTATTTCTTCTTTGTATATTTAAAATAAGAAACCTGCATCATTACCGACACGTTTTCGGCAAAGAAAATACCGCATAAAATAGGCAATAACAGTTCCTTATGTATAATAATCGCAAATACGGCAATGATTCCGCCCAGCGTCAGTGAACCCGTGTCGCCCATAAAAACCTGTGCCGGATAGGCATTGTACCACAGGAATCCGATGGTCGCCCCGATAAAGGCGCCGGCGAATATGGCTAATTCCTCGCAGCCGGGTATATACATTATATTTAAGTAGGTCGCATATTTCAAGTGACTTGAAACATACGCCAAGATTCCCAACGCAACCCCGATGATGGCCGAACTTCCGGCAGCCAATCCATCTAATCCGTCCGAAAGATTCGCCCCGTTGGAAACAGCCGTTACGATAAAAATCGTGATAAACACAAAGATAATCCACGTAGCCGCCGTCCGGTGGCTCGGCATGAATGAAACCAGATTGCGGTAATCGAAATTGTTGTTTTTGAGAAAAGGAATTGTTGTCTGGGTGGATTTAACGGTTTGGTTGTAAACCACATCCGTAATGACGTCATCCTGCCTGATTTCAACATTTTCCCGCATAACGGCATTCGGGCTTAGATAAAGAGCCAGTCCGACAATCAATCCCAAACCGACCTGACCGACAATTTTAAACCGCCCGTTCAGTCCTTTTTTGTTTTTCCGGAACACCTTGATGTAATCATCTAAAAATCCGATACATCCCAACCATACAGTTGTTATCAGCATCAGGATAATATAGATATTACTCAGTTTGGCAAAGAGCAATACCGGGACAATGATGGCAATGATAATAATGATTCCCCCCATGGTCGGCGTTCCGCATTTCTTCATTTGACCTTCCAAGCCCAAATCGCGGACGGTTTCTCCGATTTGCAATCGTTGGAGCTTTTGGATAATCCGGCGACCAATGATCGTAGAAATCAGCAACGATAAAATCAAAGTCATAGCCGACCGGAAAGAGATGTAGTGCATCATTCCCGCTCCCGGAAAATCCAGTTTGTCAAGATAATCAAATAAATAGTACAACATAATCAGTTCAATTTTTTGAACGTATCACGGATACTTGCATGCAATGTGTCTGTTCGAACGCTCATATATTATAATGTGTCAAATATTTTTTTTACTGTTTCCCGGTCGTCAAAGTGGTGCTTTACACCTTTAACATCCTGATAATCTTCATGTCCTTTGCCGGCAATCAGGATAACGTCTCCTTTTTTCGCCAACAGCGTGGCCGTTTTGATAGCCTGCGTACGGTCGGTGATGCAGAGCGTGCGTTCCAGATCACTGTTATTCAGTCCGGCAACCATGTCGCGGATAATCTCGTCCGGTTCCTCAAAACGCGGATTGTCGGAGGTCAGGATAAGCTGATCGCTTAGTTTACAAGCCTCTTTTGCCATTAACGGGCGTTTTCCCCTGTCGCGGTTTCCACCGGCGCCAACAACGGTAATGATACGTCCGTTTCCGCTCAACACTTCGTGAATGCCGTTCAATACATTAGTCAGGGCGTCAGGCGTATGGGCGTAATCAACAATGGCGGTGTAGCCCGCAGGTGAGTGAATGGTTTCAAAACGTCCGGCCACGGGATGCAGGGCGCTGAGCGCAATAAGGATTTCTTCCGGCTCTTTGCCCAATGCAATGGCTGCGCCATAGACGGCCAGCAAATTATACGCATTGAAACGTCCCACAAAATGAACATTCACCTCTTTTCTGTTGATAGCCAGTTCCGTCCCTTCAAAATGAGATTCCAGAATCTTTCCTTTGAAATCGGCTAATGTTTGCAGCGAATAGGTCAACTTACGGGCGGCCGTGTTTTGCAGCATCACCATGCCCGATTTATCGTCCAGATTGGTGATTGCAAAGGCGGAAGCGGGCAGATCATCAAAGAATGTCTTCTTCGCTTTCAGGTAATTTTCCACCGTCTTATGATAATCCAGATGGTCGCGCGTAAGGTTGGTGAAAATGCCTCCCGCGAACGACAATCCGCTGATTCTCTTCTGATCAATCGCATGCGAACTGACTTCCATAAAAACATATTCGCATCCCGCGCCCGCCATCTGCGCTAATAAAGCGTGCAGCGTGATGGGATCGGGCGTCGTATGTTCTGTCGGGATGGCTTCCCCGTTTATATAATTGCACACGGTAGAAATGAGTCCCGCTTTATGCCCCAACCGGCGAAAAAGATTGTAAAGCACTGTTGCAATGGTAGTTTTACCATTTGTTCCCGTTACTCCCACCAACGCAAGTTTCGATGACGGATGTCCGTACCACGCATCCAGCAAGATACCCAGCGCCTCCGACGAACCGGGCACGACAATCAAAGGCGCATCCGGTTTTATATCCTCCGGAATATGCTCGCAGACAATGGCTGACGCTCCTTTTTCAAGGGCGCTTTTGATATAATCATGTCCATCGACATTCGTTCCTTTAACGGCAACGAACAAAACGCCGTTTTCCGCCTTCCTCGAATCGGATTGAATACTTGAAATCTCAATCCCATCATCTCCTTCTATCTTTTTTGCAGGCAACGCTGCAATGAGTTCGGCTAATTTCATTGTTCTTATCTTAATTTTTTAATACAATGGCTACTGTTTGACCTTTCACTGCCTTCTGTCCCGCCGGAATCGACTGCGAAACCACCTGTCCATGTCCGGCGAACTTGACACGCAAACCGCAATTTTCCAGCGCATAAACCGCATCCTTTGCTCCCATCCCGACCACATGCGGAACAAGACCTTCTTTCACGGTCAATGGTTTTATCTCCATAAAATCAGTCCCTTTCGTACGTTCTCCGATCGCATATCCGGATTTGAGACGTCCGGGCTTCGTATCTATATCCAACTCATCCAGAACATATTCCAATGCTTTCGTATCACTGTTTCTGACTGCCGGGAGCATCACCCTCGCCGAATCGCCTTCAATATGGCGAAGGTCGAACTGTACCTGCCGGGAATATAACTTTTCGGCAATCACTTTGAACACGCCGCCGGACATGGTTCCGCCCGAAGGATACCCGATACGGGGACGGCGAATCATCACAATACACGAATATTGAGGATTTTCGGCCGGAAAATACCCGCAAAAAGATACCTGGTGCGACTGATAACTTCCGCCCGTCGCAATCTGGGCCGTACCGGTCTTGCCTGCAATGGAGACCACATCCGAATGAACCGCATTACCCGTTCCTTTTTCCACTACATCCGTCAGCATTTGACGGATGATTCCCAATGTTTCATTGGAACATATAGAAGGACGAATCACATCGGTGCTGTTCCGGTGAATTATTTTCCCATTCTGCCGGATTTCTTTGGTGAAAATGGGGCGTATCATCTTGCCGTTGTTTGCAATAGCATTATAAAAGGTCAGCGTATGAATGGGGGGCGACTGAACTTCATAACCAAATGACATCCACGGCAATGATTTTTTCGACCAGTAACGATCCTCCGGTGTCCGGACATGAACCGCCCCGGCTCCCGGTATTTCAAGATCAAACTTCTCATCGATCCCAATGCGATGAAGTCCCTCAACGAATTTTCCGGGATTATGCTCGTATCCCTTTAGAATCAATTTGGCAACGCCTACATTGGACGAAAACCAGATGGCTTTTTCAGCCGATATCAGGTGGTAGCCCCCCTTGTCCGCATTATGATCCCGGATAGGTTTGCCGCCGGCATAGAAATAAAGCCCGTTGCCGACATCAACCGGTTCATCAGGCGTACAGACCTTATCTTCAATCGCTACCATCATGGAAGCTATTTTAAACGTAGAACCCGGCTCCATCTCATCGGCAACGGCATGGTTCGTGATTTCGGCATAGACTCCGGGGCGAATACGATCCATATTGGAGATTGCCTTGATTTCGCCGGTGCGAACTTCCATTACAATGGCTACGCCTGTTTCGGCATCAATCTCTTTGAGCTTGTCCACCAGCGCTTTCTCGGTCAAATCTTGTATCTTGACATCGATCGTCGTTATAAGGTCCATTCCGTTAACCGGTTCTTCTGCAATGACATCTTGCCATTTCTTTCCGACCCGGAGGTACGAGTTCATTCCGGGCAGTCCGCGCAACAGGGAATCATATTGCGCTTCCAGACCTACACGTCCTTTGGAAATTCCGATAGAATCGGTCTCGCCAAAGATGTCTCCGATGGTACGCGACGCCAGCGAACCATACAGTTTGTGGCGTTGCACCCGCACTTTATCATAAAACCCGCTCACATTTCGCCCTAATTTAAAAAATGGGAACTGCTTCATCTCCTTTAAATCCATGTAAGACACACGCCCCTCATAGACAGGATATTCGCGGCTTTTTGATTTGAGTCCCTTTAACAAATAGCTTTTATAACTCTCGGCGCTCCGGTTTTTGAATTTTTTGGAAAGGTAGTATGCCAATGAATCAACCCCGTTTTGTTTTGAACTGCGGAACGTATCTACCGGAAAGCCATCTGCCTTAAAGTCAATGTATGTGTAGTAACGCGAAACGGTGGTCGCCATTAATTTCCCGTCGGAAGAATAGATATTACCCCGGTTGGGAAAGAGTAAGTCGGGTTTCCGCTCGCTTTGCTTTGCGAGTTGCGCCCATTGATCTTTTTGCACAAAGGCTATTTTAATGGTAAAAGCAACGATGCCTATTATCAACGGACACAGTAATAATAGGATAATGAGGAAGTAACGAGTTTGAATCTGATTACTGCCTGATGAAGTCTCTGTATTTTTTTCGTTCTTGGGCATCTCTTTTCTTTCTTCCTTTCTTTATTTATGCAAAATATAAAGAGGCGTTTTGGCGCTCTCCAATTTCAACCCCTCGGCGGCAACCATTTGTTCTATCTGAGACAGGCGGTTACTCCCAATCAGTTTTTCGGATATACTGATGGATTCGGCTTTCACATCTGCCAATTCTTTCTGTAATTGATTGATTTCCCGAACCTTCAATAGACAAGTAAAACGATTGCCTATAAAGAAGATAAACAAGGCGACAACCAGAAGAATCATTTGCGAATATTTCATGAAAAATCCCTCTTTCAGAATACCTCCGCTCAAGATATACACAATAATCCAGCGTCTTTTTTTCTTTTCTTTTTTCTGTTCTTCTTCCATCTTTTATTTTTTTTCAGCAATTCTCAATTTGGCGCTACGGGCGCGGGGATTCTTTTCGATTTCTTCCGCTGTGGGCGTAATCACCTTATTATTAACTAAAAGAAAAGGCGTGAGCCGGTTTCCGTAAAAATCCTGTTCACTTTCCCCTTCAAAATTCCCGGCACGAAAGAAATTCTTCACCGCCCTGTCTTCCAACGAATGATAGGTGATGACAACCAACCGTCCGCCGGGTTTCAGCGCTTGCAACGCCTGTTTCAGCATTTCGTGCAACGACCGTATTTCATCATTCACCTCAATTCGCAGAGACTGAAATACTTGCGCCATGAATTTCTTCTCTTTTTCCTTTT
>JAISJX010000028.1 GCA_031261145.1 Tannerella sp. | reverse complement strand
TCGGCGGGAGAATAGAATACGTCATTGATTTTATTGAAATTCAAGTCGTAGTTGAGGATGTCCTGACCGGCCAGCTTCAAACCGGCCGAAGTGGCGTGCGAAAGTTTGAACGAAACTTTGATGCGCAGGCATCCGGCGTCGTGGAAGGGTTTCAATACTTCATTCGCCTCTTCTACGGTCAGGGAACTCCACGTCTGTCCCTGTTCCTGCAAGCGGTCAATTTCTTTGACCGGATAGCTGAACATGCGGATACCGTCTGGAGTGGTGCGCAGTGTCAGTTCGGTCGGCAAAAGCATCATCCCATTGAACGGCATACCGGAATGTTGAATCCGCCCCCATCCGATTTGAATCCTCCGTCCGTCGGATTCGGGAATATTTCCGAAAGTCTGCGCGGCGTACAGGGCGCCGGTCGTGTAGCTGAATTTGCCATACTGCGGCGTAAATGTTTTTCCGTCGAAACCGCCAATCATATAGGTCCCGGAGGCGCCATACATCACCCATTTGATATTGCCGGGGTCGTTGTCCACCGGCAATTCAAACAAATCGGGACATTCCCAGAATCCGGTCAGATGGCTTTGATACGTCCATTCTTTGAGATTGGAAGAGGTATAGATGGAATGTCCGTCGCGTTCGTTGAGCGCCATCACCCATTTCCCGGAAGCGGTGTGCCAAAAAACTTTCGGGTCGCGGGTGTCGCGGCTGTTCCATTTTTCGCCGGAATCAATCACCGGATTACCGGCGTATTTCGTCCACGTGCGACCTTTATCAAGGCTGTAGGCGAGGCATTGCACTTCCTTGTCGGGGCCATCGGCGGTGTAGATTGCCACCATCGGCGGCGTACCTTTTTTGCCGAAGCCGGATGTATTGTCAAAGTCAATCACCGTCGTGCCGGAAAACATGGTTCCCAAACGGTCGGGACTGAGGGCTTCGGGCAGTTCCTTCCAATGCACCAAGTCGCGACTTACGGCATGTCCCCAGTGCATGTTTCCCCATTCGCGTTCGTAGGGGTTATGCTGGAAAAACAGGTGATATTCGCCCTCGTAATAAATCAGCCCGTTGGGGTCGTTGTTCCAGCCGCGCCGCGCAGTGAAATGAAATTGCGGGCGGTTGGCTTCCCGGTACAGGTTTTGCCGCCCTTCGATTTCATCCGCCTGATAGATGTTGCTTAGTCCTGCGGCGTCGCCGTCATAGCGGATAGTAATGGATTGTCCTTTGAACGAAGTCATATCGCAAAAGACCCAGTATTCGGGCGTTGCAGCCAACCGGATGGAAAAAGTCCGTTCCGGTTGGCTTTTTACGATAAACGTCATCTGTCCCCGCTCTGTCTGCTGCGAGACAGGGAGATTCAGATACTTCTTAGTGACTTTCAGCGTGATGTCTTCTGCATGGATTACAGATAATTGACATAACAGCATCAGGCAGGCAAGCATTACTTTGTCCATAATATATCCCGTTCCACGTACCGCATTTTATTTTCTCCAAAGTTTACTCATGTCTTCCAACGTTTTTCCTTTGGTTTCAGGCACGAATTTCCAGACAAACAAAGCCGCGAGTGCACATACACCGCCATACAAACCATAGGCAACCATCGGACTGAAAGCGTATAATCCCGGGAACGTAGAGGATACAATGAAGTTGAATATCCATTGGAATGCCACGGCAATGGCCACTGCCCGACCACGAATGGTGTTAGGGAATATTTCGGAAATTAACACCCAGCAAATCGGTCCCCATGACATCATGAAAAATGCCGCATAAACAAGAATGGCCATTACCGGAACCAGTCCGCCAATACCATAATTATCACAAATTGCGACAGTGAAAGCGCCGAATGCCATACCGACCGAACCGATAATCAACAAGGGTTTACGTCCGAATTTATCGACCGTCAGAATCGCGACAACCGTAAATATGATATTGATAATACCCATAATAACAGTACCCTTCATCCCATCAACGCCTACGCTATCAAAGATACGCGGAGAGAAATACAATACGGCATTGATACCGATAGCCTGTTGAAATATCGACAATAAAATGCCGATGATGACCACGGCGACACCGTAGGCAAATAATTTTTCCGTTTTTTCTTTGGAGGTAGCTTTTATTTCTTCAAGAATGATTTTTGCTTTAGATTCACCATTGACTTTTGTCAAAACATTTAATGCCTGAGGAATTTGACCCGTCAAAACCAAATAACGCGGCGTTTTCGGAATAAAGAACAATAATAGCCCAAATACTCCGGCTATGTACGCCTCGGAACCAAACATATAACGCCATCCGGTAGATACTACCCACGGATCGGAAACGTCATTGACGTGGCTGCCTAATATCATATAATTGACGAAATACACGACCAGCATACCAAAGATAATGGCAAATTGGTTGCAGGAAACCAAGGTGCCTCGAATACTCGACGGCGCAATTTCTGCAATATACATCGGTACGACAGCCGAAGCCAAACCCACGCCGATACCGCCTAAGATACGATACAAGTTAAAGGCAATCAACAAACTATACGATGCGTCCCCTTCTTTAAAGAATAGAAATTCCGGATAATAAGAGCCTAAAGCCGATAAAAAGAACATCACGGATGCATAGCGCAACGAATTGCGTCGACCGAATTTAGAAGCGAAAATACCCGAAATAGCGCCACCCAATACACAGCCTACCAAAGCGCTGGCAGCGGTAAAACCATGCCATCCTTTGGTGTAAGTAAAGTCTGTGGCTTGCAAAAAGAAGCCTTCCAAGCCTTTTTCGGCTCCTGAAATAACAGCCGTATCGTATCCGAACAACAGTCCGCCCAAAGTGGCGACCAAGGTAATCGGAATAATATAAGCTAAATTATAATCTTTTTTATATCCCATAATAATAAATTAAGGGTAAAGGGTGAAAGGCAAAAGGCGAAAGGAGGTTTCCCTCCCTTAGCCCCTAACCCTTTACCCTTAGCCTATTTAGATGTACATATTTACTATAGACTCATAAAGTTCCTGCTTGCCGCTGATTTGTTTCGGCTCGCCTTTGGATTTGGCATAAGCTACCAAGTCTTCGAGAGAGGATTTGCCGTCTTCAAATTTCTTGCCTTCGCCTGCATCGAA
>JAISJX010000356.1 GCA_031261145.1 Tannerella sp. | reverse complement strand
GTCGATGCCGTGAGCCTCCGCAAATTCAATCAGCTTCAGGATAAACGACGGAACGCAGACGCAAACCGTCGGGTGAATACGGTTTATCGTGCTCCACTGCAATTCCGGTATGCCGTTGCCGACGCGGATAATGCCCGAATGCAGTTTGAAACTACCGAGCAAACAGGCCAGGCCCGCCATAAAACACCGGTCGTTCGTTACCATCAACTGGAGGATATCCGTATTCGTACAGCCGCAAAATGCGTAAGACAGGTATTCGCTCAACGCCAACCGTTCCAAATCGGATTTGGTAACTGCAAACGTCACAGGTACTCCCAGTGTGCCGGAGGTTGTTACGTAATCCAGCACTTGCGTGGGATGCACACAAAGAAAGTCTTGATCCCGTACCTGCAATTGTTGTTTGGTTGTCACCGGAATTTGCTGTAAATCTTCTAACCGCTTGATTTTAGAATAATCAATTTTCTCTTTTGCAAACAACTCCCTGTAATAAGTCGAGTGTGTATTCACATACGTAAGTGTTTCCGCCATAGCGGTCTCCTGCATGGATTTTATATCCTGCCGGGATAAGAATTGAATTTCTTCGCCTTTCATAAATCTATTTTTTTATAATTGATCATCGAATCATTATTTTGGGCCGGATTGAATGACGATAGACATCGCTCCGGCCAATTATTTTTTTCAGAATGCAAAGATAGATGTTAAATTTTAGATAGCCATATTATTTTTTTTATTACGTTTGTAGCGATGAAAATAAAAAAATACAATTGAGCATGGAAAATCATTCGGGGAAAATCCCGTCACCTGTCGTGTCGCTTATACCTGTTGTGGTATTAGTGAGCATGTTATATTTTGCAATTCAGATATTCAAGAGCGATATTCTGAACGGTACAAGCCAAATTATCCTCTTAACGGCAACGGCGGTATGCAGCCTGATCGCAATGATTTTTTACGGCGTGAGCTGGAAAAAAATCGAAAGTGCGATTGTCGGCAATATTACCGGCGTGGCGTCCGCATTGCTGATTTTGCTTCTGATTGGAGCTTTATCGGGCAGTTGGATGGTGAGCGGCGTAATTCCCACACTGATTTATTATGGCGTGCAAATCATCCGGCCGGACTTCTTTCTGGTTTCGACCTGTTTCATTTGCATGCTTGTTTCCGTCATGACCGGCAGTTCATGGACAACCGTCGCCACGATTGGCATTGCGCTTTTCGGCATCGGGAAAGTGCAGGGGTTCAGCGAAGGATGGATAGCCGGGGCCATTATTTCCGGCGCTTATTTCGGGGATAAGATTTCGCCCCTGTCCGACACCACGATTCTGGCGTCGTCAGTCACCGAAACGCCTTTGTTTCAGCATATCCGTTATATGATGATCACAACGGGTCCGTCGATTACGATTGCGTTGCTGATTTTCTTAGTTTCCGGTTTCTCGCATCCTGCCACTTCGAGCGAGGAAATCCATGTTTTCATGAATGCTTTGAGTAGTAATTATCATATTTCCCTGTGGCTGTTGCTGGTTCCGCTTGTCATGGGCATCCTGATAGCGAGAAAAACGCCTGCGCTTATCACGTTGTTTCTTTCGGCGCTTCTTGCCGGGGTGTTCGCCCTTATTTTTCAGCCGGATATGTTGCATCAGATTTCGGGATTGGAAGTGCGGGACGTTTCTTCGCTTTTCAAAGGTTTTTTCAGGATG
Source organism: Tannerella sp. (assembly GCA_031261145.1). The sequence continues at coordinate 956 of JAISJX010000356.1, read as the reverse complement.
TTTTACGACTTCACGAAAATTGAAACACAGAATGAGATTCTGAACGAACTTGTAGCGACGCGGGGAATGTCCGGGATGCTCAATACCATTTGGATTATTATCTGCGCCATGTGTTTCGGCGGCGCAATGGCGGCAAGTAATATGCTGACAAGCATCACTTCCGTTTTTTTCCGTTTTATGAAACGAACGGTCGGATTAATCGCCTCGACTCTTTTCTCCGGTTTATTCCTGAATATTTGCGCCGCTGACCAGTATCTGTCTATTATCCTTACAGGCAGCATGTTCAAAGATGTATATAAAGAAAAAGGCTATGAGAGTCGGCTCCTCAGCCGTACCATAGAGGACAGCTCGACGGTGACGTCGCCCTTAATTCCTTGGAATACATGCGGTATGACACAATCGGCCGTGCTTGGCGTTTCGACATTCACCTATCTGCCATATTGTTTTTTCAATCTTATCAGTCCATTGATGAGTCTTCTGGTGGCGACAATCGGGTACAAAATAAAAAAACGCAAGGTCGGTAATGAACTGTGATTTTTTTTAATTATGAATTATATTATTTCTTGAAATTCGTTGATTGTTACTATATTTACTTTCGGAAATTCTATATCTTTCAGCACATTAAAATGCCGGTCGTTGGTTACAATGTAATTTGCGTTGGCGCTTATGGCACAATCTATGAATTTATTGTCGTCGGGGTCGGAGGTAATCAAGTTCCATTTGTAATAGACTGTAACTCGTTCTGCGTTTGGAGCATTTATTATTGTATCAAGGACTATTTTCATTTTTCGTATGGTGTTCGCATGTGCATATTTCCCCATTCTTCCATCAACTCGTTACTCATTCCCTTTTCGTCCCATACACGGTCAATTTCTTTTTGCGCCTTTTCAGCATAGTAGTTGAACAAAACATTTTTCATCTCATTCAAACTTTCTTCATCTTTTTGATAAGAAAAC